>DASPXY010001407.1:0-3937 GCA_035637055.1 Gemmataceae bacterium
CGGGGATGACGGGGCGACTGGCCCTCAGTACGCGTTGTCGAGCGTGTGGAGATCGTGGTCTTCCAGCGAGCGCACCATCGAGGTCCCCTTCTGGCTTGGGTCGCCGGCACACATCGTTTGGGTCGTGGCATCGGCTGGAGACGGACAATAAGCGGCCGCTGAGAAGTGGCCTACGAATCCGGTGGCGTGACCAGCTTCGTGAGTGGCAATCGATTGCAAGTCCCATTGATTGGGGCCCGGGGCAGTGTCATCAGTGTTCCAACCGCTCGCGCCAGACGCCTCGGCCGTTTTCTCGAAGGTCATCTGGAACTTGGTCCACACCCCGTCAATAATGCATGGCTGCGTGAACCCTAAGACACTTTCGCTTGGATAACCGAGGTAAGATGCAAGGTTTTCGGCCACAAATAGACGGCCGCCGTATGCATTATCGCATGCATAGAAATTGTTTATACCTCCGGAAACAGCGTCGCGAATGAACTCTGGCCCGTTGCCCCCGGCCAAGTCTGACCACCTGGCCAGTCCCGAGGCAAGAGAATTGCGGAACCCTCCACTCAGGGGAACGTCCTCGTGTATCGAGTAATGAACGGTCCGGTTGGTTGGCCAACGGTCGGGATAGAAGACTGCCGCGTCGTGGGCGGTCGCCGGCGACGACAAGGTGAGCGGAAGACTTAGCGCCGCGAGCGCAGCCAGCCAGGTCCTCACGGTTCGCAGACTTCGATGTTGGAGGCTAAGTAGCCTTGCTCACTCTTGCGTTCGACGTCAATCAGCGCGACCGTCTGACCGGGTGCGTCGACCACAATGAATCGAGTGACGTCTTGAGTGACAGGCTCGCTCCCCGCGACTCTCGCTTCTTCAATGCCCAGTCTTTTCATTTGCATTTGAAAGTACGGGGTAACAAGGAATTTGGTGGCGGCCTCGCCTGGGGTCGTTGGCACATCTGGATCGGCCGCAAGTTGGTCGGGCGACAGAATGGCGTCAATACTGCCGCCGGAGTAGTTCCCGGATGCGCATCGGGCAACGACCGCCGAGGCGCTGTCCGTGGGCGCCGTGGGCGCCGTGGCGTTCGGACCCTCTGCAGACTGCCCACCACCGACCGTAAGGCGTAAGCCGACACCGATCGCGACGACGGCCAGTACCGCACCCACGCTCACCAAGACCCGGACCCTCATTCCTTGAATGTACGCTCAGTTGTGATATGGGCAACATTCAGGAACGGCGACATTCGAGCCGGTTGCACGCACTACTACCCTGCTCCTCATGACGATTGCGGCGGTGTTCTTCGATGTCGGGGAAGTTCTGGTGGACGAGTCCCGCGAGTACGGCGCCTGGGCGGACTGGTTGGGCGTGCCGCGCCATACCTTCTCGGCCGCATTCGGAGCCGTCATCGCCCAAGGCAAGGACTATCGCGAGACCTTCCAGGTGTTCCAGCCCGGCTTCGACCTCGCCACCGAGCGAAAGCGCAGAGCCGAGGCTGGGAGTCCGGAGTGGTTCGGCGAGGAGGACCTGTACGCCGATGTCCGACCGTGCATGTCCTCGTTGCGTGAGCAAGGGCTGATGGTCGGCGTCGCCGGAAACCAGACGGAGCGGGCCGAGGGAATCCTTCATGAGCTGCGTCTCCCCATTGATGTGCTGGGCACCTCCGACAGTTGGGGCGCCGAGAAGCCATCGACGGCCTTCTTCGATCGGTTGCTCTCGGAGGCTGGGCTGCCGGCCGACCAAATTCTCTATGTCGGGGATCGACTCGACAATGACATCCGCCCCGCACTTGCTGTGGGACTCCGCACCGCCGTTGTCCGCCGCGGCCCTTGGGGTCACGTCCTACGCGGCGTCACCGCAGAGCGGATCCTGGGCGCCCACGTCGAGCAGGAGTGCTTGTTCAAACTCGAAAGCCTCGCCGAGCTGCCGACACTGGTCCTTGAGCACAACTCGTCCGTGCGCTGATCAGGAGCCAGCGACCAACGCACGCAGGTGATCGGCGCGCTCGGCAAGCTCGGCACCGCCGGGGGTTCCTTCCAACGTCAACTGCAGGGCCGCAATTCGGTCGAAAGCTGTTCGGTAGAAGGTCGTTTCCAAGATGGAGCAGGCATCATGCGCGATCTCGGCTGCCTGCTCCGGATCGGCCGGCGCATGCGCTGCTGCGAGGTCGAAAAGGAGTACGGCGCGTTGCTTCGTGCTGTTCGCATCCAGCTGATCGACCGCCTGGGTAAGCCATCGAACGGCCGAGCTGTGTCTGCCGGCAAGCAACTCCGCATTCCCGGCGAAACCGGCCAGTCGCGCCGCGTCAAAGTAGTCGAGCCATTCCGGGTCGCTCCCGTTGCCCCCGAGGGCATCTTCGGCCTGGCGAATACGGTCTTTGGCCAACTTCGGCTGGCCGGTTCGGGCGTCGAGCTCGGCGGCCACGCAATGAAGCCACGAGCGCAAGACCGGCCCATCCGTGTAGCGCACATGAGCTCGAGCGGCATCCAGGTAGTGCTGTGCCGCCACCGGGTTGCCGGCGAAGCCTGGTACGAAAGCCCGGTGGGCGGCGACGGCGGCAGCCAGCGCGTGGTCACCGGACCTCTCGACTGCCGACTCGGCGTGGTCGAAGCATCGGCTGGCGAGCCCGGGTAAACCAAGGTCGAATAACGTGAGCCGAGCCGCCAGCAGCGCCGTCTCCGCGACTGCCGTGGCGATGGCGTGGTCCAGTCGAGAGTCAGACGCGGAGGTGGAGAGCAAGCCTAGGCCCAACCGCAGGTGGCTGAGCACGGAGTCGAGAAGGGCCCCCGGCTCTGTGGTCCAGTAGAGGTCCCGCTGGGTTGTCGTAATCCTGCCGTACGCTGCGACGGCCCGTGGGTCACAGGACGCTCCAGGCGTACGCCACGCCGCGTCGACCTCGTCGATCGTGCTCCATTCCACTAACGGCGTCAGCCCGGCAGCCAGCATTGCCCGCAGGAACCCCTGCCGTCCAAGCCGCGTCCCCTCTCCAGGGTCCAACAGGAGTCTCCTCATTCCTTCGACGAACTCGTTTGGGACGGCCCCTGCGGCCGTGAGGGCGGGTGTCAACTCCGGTCGCAAGGCCAGTTCCTCCGTGGTCAGGAGGCCGAGATCACTCGCTGGCAATCCGAACAGCAGCACCAGGTGCTTGCGAAATCTTGGTTCCGGCCAACGCTCCCCACACTCCCAACGCCGTGCGGTGTCAGCAGTCAGCCCCGTGTCCGTCTCGCCATGCGCTCTCATGCTCAAGGCAATCTGTCGCACCAGCTCTTCCCGGCTCCAGCCCCGCTGCAACCGTTCCCACGTCAACCGTTGGTTCGGCTGCCTGCGTCGGCTCTCATCCGTGCTCATCGCCCACTTCCCTGACGCGTTACCCGAAACACGTCATGGAGGGACCATGCCAGTTCCGTGAGCCGGATTCCAGGGCCGGCCAAACCTGGCTGCCCGGTGGCGGTGTGCCGGTCGGTACTTCCCCCGCCGCGTTGCAGATGTAATCCAAACCGGACCTACTCACGATCCGGGAGGACCCTCGTGACCATCATTGTTCCCCTGCCGACAACCGAACAGCTCGCACGATTACCTGAGCGAGCCCGCGAGGTCGTCGAGGACCCCAAGCCGGCCCTTGGCTCAACCCGATCCAGGCCCGCCCACTCGACTGTGCCTACTGCTTCCCGGACACGTTTGGCGTCTGGGACATGCGCCAGCCGCGCGCGTTGATGACGGATGCGGACGCTGTGCAGGCGTTGGTTGAGCACCGCGAGGGGCTAGCGACCGAGGTCCTTCCGATGTCCTTCATCGGCAGCCGATCCGGGCAGAGCGAGATGAGCGTTGAGATCTTGGCGCCGAGCCGTGGCGTCATGGTCCTGCAGATCGACGTGGCGGAGGGGCCGCGGATGCCGATCGCAAGAGCAACGAAGCGAGCGGGGCGTTGGGCGGTGCGAGCGCTTCTGTTCGCGCACGAGGA
>DASPXY010001408.1:0-4234 GCA_035637055.1 Gemmataceae bacterium
GATTCGGAACCAGAAGATACGGTTGCCGATCCGCGAGGGGTGCCGAGGATCGAGGCGGGCAAGGGGAAGGCCATCCAGGGGGCGTAAAGCACGCCGTTGATCTTGCACATCGCCACGGCGAGCGGGTCCATGTCCTGGCCGTACAAGCACAGGCTGACATTCGACGCGTGGAGCAGCATGCGCCCACTCCCGGCACATGGGTCTTCGATAGTCAAGGTCCGCGGATCGCGGCCCTCCGCCTTGGCGTCGTGGAGGGTCATGCGCACCATGAGTTCGACGACGTTGTGCGGCGTCGGGTAGAAGCCCGTTGGGTTCCAGCCCTTCGCCTTGCTGGCGGCGACGTGGTCTCCGAAGTGGTCGTGCGGCCGCTCCAGCAAGGGCACGAGATTCACCTGCCGGTAGAGCTTCTCGTTTACTTCGTCGGACAAGCGCGGCGGCTCGTTGCTCAACGCCAGGCTCCAGCACAGCCAGTCGAGGAGCGTGCGAAAATCGCTCCAGCCGCCGCAGTCGTAGCCGATCAAGCGCGACCAGTCGTGCAGCAGCGCGAAGACCTTGGTGTCCGGGGGACCGAAGGCGACCTGCGGGATGGGTTCGTCGAGCAACTTGCCGAGTTCGAGCGTTCGTAAGAGATAGCCCCAGCGGTTGGCAACAGCGGGGACGATCCCGTGCAATTCGATGACGTAGGGCAAGAGCCAACCGCGGTAGCTCCAGGGGGTACGCTCGTCTCCCAGCCGCGGCAGCCGTTCGTGGGCGTCCACGAACGCGGCCAATTCAGGGAACATGCCTGGCGACGCAGGCGAAGGTCAGGCGGTGAACGCACCACGGACGTGCGGCGGGGCATGGAAACCTCCTCTCTGTTCCGGTGGGGGTTGCGTTGGTCAAGCAGTGGGCGGACTGAAAGCGGTCAGTTCTGCCGCGAGCAGGTTGAGAGTGACGTCGGCATCGACCGGCAGACCACGGAGCCATTTGGCGAACTGGCCGACCATCAGGCCGGCAGCGATGGAGGCGGCGTAGATCGTCGAGCGTGCCGTGCAGGCACCGACGTAGGCGTCGGCCTGGTCAAAGAGAGTGGTGGCGTAGTGGTCGTCCACAAGCGGTGCGTCCGACGCCAGCACGCGGATCACCTCACCGCTCATCCGGCCGTCGATGAAGAGAGCGACACGATCACGCAGCGTTTCCCACAGCAACCGTCGCGTGTTGATCCGGTCCACGCAGCAGAACACTGCCAGACGTTTCTCACCGTCGAGCAGCGCGGCCGTTGACCGTTTGAAGCGTTCCGCGTGCAGGGTGAGTTGTGCTTGCGGGAAGATCCGACGACAGAGAGTCCCCGTCGCCTCGACCTTGGGGTTGCCGAGGTCGTCGGGCCAGTAGCCCTGGACAGCCAGATTCTCCACGGCGACGGTATCGTCGTCGTAGAGCGTCAGGCGTGGCACACCAACGGCGGCCAGTTGCAGGGCCACCTGCCGGCCGATGGCGCCAATGCCGATGACCAGCGCGTGACAGGTGGCCAATGTCTCCAGGGGCACCAGGCTGCGCTGACGCACGTTGCGGTCAACCAGAACGGTTGTCGTTGATGGGTTCATGCTTGTTGTGCTCTTCCACGGTTTGAAAACAGATCACGTCCAGTTCGTCGCTCCAGGGCGACACTGCCCACCACGGGCGGTCGTCGAACGTCTCGATCTCATCCAGCACGTCGCGTGTGTCGTGCGGGTTGATCAGTTCCAGTCCCCCACGCGCAGCAGAACGCGGTGGTGGCCGGTGGACGTTGGCGACGTGCTCGTCTTGCCAGGCTTTCGTCACCGCTGCGAGTTCCTCTCCCTGCTCTTCCACACAAACCGGCCAGGCGGCCCAATCAATGGTTGTTGGGATGAGTAATTGACCGCCAGGTCCGGCCGTGAACGCCAGGCGAGCATAGGTCGCCGCGGTGCGGCTGAGAATGAACATGACGGCCCAATCGCAGCCGCCGAAGCAGCGCGCGAACGTCTCCTCGTCGGTGCTGCTGGGTTCCGCTGAAGAGCCTGGGTGGGTATGGCACCAGATCCGTGCGAAACGGCCGGGAGGGAGCTTGCGGTCGATGCAGCCGTCGAAGAAGTCCGCGACGGCAGCGTCGCAGAAGCGAACGGAGAGAGGAGTCGCTTCTTGCTGGACGGTAACGAACTCCTCGATGTAGAGGGGATCATCTTCACTCGCGATGGCGAAGCCGCCTACTTCGGTCGGACCGGCGTGGCAGAGGCATTGCAGTTTTAGCCAGGCCAGCGGCGCGAACGTCAGGCAGGGCGGCTCCTCAATGGGCCGCCGGGCCAGCAACTTCACAGGTCGGTGCATGGAGTTCCTCGGGGGTAGGGAGTTCAGGAGACAGGGGAGCGGGTGTAGCCGGTCGGCAGGCAGCGCAATGAGCCGTCTGCTCGTCCAGTTCGTCCCGGGCGAAGGAACGACCACAGCCGGCGCACACCTTCAGGCAGAGCGCGCAACAACGCCGTGACGATACGCTGCGGTGCAAGCAGCCGCGTGAGTGCGCGGCGCCGCAGACCGCACACTCCTCCAGGCAACCGTCGCAGAACCAGTCCTGACAGCTAGGACAGCGGCTCAAACACGAATCGCAGCATTCCTGGCCGCAGGCGGCGCAGGCAGCGAGTTGGTCGGAATCGACCGCCTCGCCGCAGTCTTCGCACGTTGAGCCGGACCATTGGTCGAGCGCCACGTGCGGGCTGCCCGAGTTGTAGTGCAGCAACACACCCCGCACCAGGCAGAAGGCATCGGCCAGCCGCCCCTGGATCAGTGCCTTGTGCAGCGACTCTTTCGCCTCGCCAGCGCACAGGCGGCGTCTGCGGACGTGCGGGTGCGTGACGCGCTCATCGGCTGCCGCCGGGTGCGGGTCGAGAGCCACCACGGCGAGACAAACTTCCACACCGCGGCCCATTTCCTCCCAGGACAGCCGGATCTCAAACGGACCGAGGTAAATGTCCTCCAACGTAATCGGGCCCGTCACGGCGGCGAGGATCAGGTTCTTCCAGTCGATGGTCAGCGCGCCGAACTCGGCCTCGATCTGCCGCAACTCGGCGGCGAGGTCGCTGACCGAGGGGACAGGCGCAGGCGGTTGCGCCAGTGAGGCACAGACCTGAGAAACGCCCTCCCCAAGCGCCTCCACCTGTCGGTACAGGTCGTGCGTCAAGTGGTCGGCGGTCAGAGACAGCCCGCGGCTCATTGCTTTCGCCAGCCGCTGCCGCGTGTGCTGGACGACGTGCAAGCGGCTATCGAGGAGGTTCAGCAAGCGGTCAGCGGTGCCGGGAATGCCAGGCGGC
Source organism: Gemmataceae bacterium (assembly GCA_035637055.1). Taxonomy (GTDB): domain Bacteria; phylum Planctomycetota; class Planctomycetia; order Gemmatales; family Gemmataceae; genus DASPXY01. The sequence goes on from DASPXY010001408.1 coordinate 3,303, forward strand.
TGACGCGGCCATGCCTGGTGGAGGCGCCGGGCCGCGCGGAACAGGAGTTTGGCAGACAGCATGTTCCCTCCCGGAAAGCAAAACGGCACCGCCCAGGGATGAACCTGGCCGGTGCCTGGAATGACCGTGGTGCAAGGATCTACGCGGCGCCTTCGATGCGGGTGGGGGTGAAGCTGACGCGGTCGCCTTCCTGGAGCACCTGATCGGCAGCCGCAGGCAGGCGGTTGACGCGGATCAGGTAGCCAGCGGGCCGCCGGTCGGGCAACCGCTGCTCGAACAACTGGGCCACGGTCGTGCTGTGCGCGACCTCGATGTAGTCCGCGAAACCAGCGCCATCGTTGTTGATGTAGAGCACTCGCATTACACGCTCTCCTTGGAAAAAGGGTGAAAGGGGTGAAACAGTTCAGACAGTCGCTACGGTTGGTTAGCTCGGCGCGTGTCGCGGCGTGCGACAGTACCGAAAAGCCGTTGCCGGTTGGGCGTGCATCCAGAAGCGGCTCGGGGTCAGGACGGTTTCGATACCGCTGGCGTGCAGTACGCCGATGTGGCTGGGCGTCAGGAGAAAACTGGACCCGAGGTGAGTCAGGTAACGGCCAACGGGTAGGTCGCGCAGGCAAACGAAAAAGCTGCCTGTCAGGGCAAGCACGGCTGGCGGCGGTCCGGGCCGACTCATGCCAGGTGCCCAGCGGAACGTGAGGCTACGCAGGCAGGGGGAGTCGGGGATTGCCGCGAGCAAAGCCAGTAAGTTGTCCTCGCGGAACGGGCGGCGCAGCACCAGGCAGAGATGGTTGCAGGCGCTGGCCGTGAGGACGGCGACGGCGCGGGAGAACGCCTGCCGCCCGGTGACCTCGAACTGAACCGTGTCGATCCAGGGCAGCATGTCGGTCAAGTCATCGACCGTGGTGCGGTGGTCCAGATCGACCGTGAGCAAG
>DASPXY010001409.1:0-7838 GCA_035637055.1 Gemmataceae bacterium
CCGGGGGAGGGGTTTTTCCACAGGCTGCTAAGAGTAGACAGAACTGGCGAACGGCCGGCGTAAGCTGGCTGGTGCGCTCGACTTACCAGCCGGCTTACGCCGGCCGTTCGCCAAAATCGCGAGGGGCACCCCCTCCGGACAGATGGCCTTGACCTGTCGCGCGACCATCGCTATTGTCCCGCCGCTCTACTGTCCTTACTTGAGCGAAAAGAAAGTACTCAGGTTTGACGGCGACCGTGCCGCAGCGACCTTTGGGGAAGGTTCGCCCGGCGCGGCGGCGCGGTGGCCCGTGGGCCGCCGGTGCCAGCACAGCGGCCGCCAGGACAGCCCTCCGGCTCACCGCCGGAGTTCAGGGGGTATGGGGAAAGGAGGCCAGGGTGGCTAGGCTTACAGCGATGACCCGCTGCGGCACAGAGCTGGCGGGGTGCCGCCGACCGCGCCGCGGCGAAACGACACAGGCTCGCTACGGGGATGGGGGCGCCAGGCCCAGGGGACATTGGCTCTCTTACTTTGTCCTCTTTCCGTGTGCCGTGCTCCTCGCCGGCGCCCTGCCGCCGAGCGCGGCCCGGGCGCAGGACGGCGTGTCGCGGCCGCACGTCCGCACAATCTTCCTATCGGCCCGCGAGGCCTACGGTCGCGGCGACTACGACACCGCCGCCCAACTGCTGGCCCAGATCGACGACAACGCGCGCCAGCTCTCGCAAGCCGAACAGCGCGACTACCAGGATCTGTACAAGCAAACGAACATCGCCATGAACGCGCGGCACAGTGGCTCCGCGCAACTTCGCCAGGCCGAGGAGGCCCTGGCCCGGAACCAGGTCAGCGAGGCCGCCGCACTCGCGAGGGCGCTGGTCACTAACCAGTATCTAGCGCCGCCCGAGAAGGATCGCCTCCAGCAGCTGACCGACCGGCTGCGCGCCGCGGGCGTCAGTACGCCGGGCAACGTCTCGCCGATGAAAGAGGATGCGAAGTCGCTGCTCGTCGCCGCCCGTGGCGCCCTGCAGCGCGGCGACCTCGACAAGGCGGAGGCGCTCGCTCGTCAGGCGGAGAAGGTCGCCACCGGCCTGCCGTACTGGATGCAGCCCTGGAACGACAATCCGTCGAAGGTGCTGCGCGACGTGCAGGCCGCTCGTATACGGCAGATCGCCGCCCAGGAGCCGCCGCGTCCGCCGGAGAAGCAGGAGTCAGGATCGCCGTTGACGGCGCCTTTCCGGGCGATCGGCAGGCTCTTCAGCAGCAGCCCCGCGCCTGCAGAGAATGCCGCGCCCGAGAACAAGCCGGCCCCGGAGATGCCGCGTCAGGGAACGGCGAACTCCGGCCTGCAGGTTGCGTCCGGCCCCGCCGCCGGGCAACTGCAGCGTACCACCGACTACACCCCGGCGCCGCAGGGCAATGGGTCAGATCAGGACAATTCGCCGGCTGGCCAGGTGCTCCGGAAGGGGCGCGAGGCACTGGCTCGCGGCGACTTCGGCGGCGCCCAGCAGTGCGCCATCCAGGCCCGCTCGCTGGGCGGCTATTCCTGGTGGCACGACACGCCCGACAAGTTGCTCGGCGACATCCAGGCCCGAGCGACCGGGGCGCCCGTGGCTCCTGTGAGCCCCTACCAGCCGACCGGGAACGGTCAGCCCGTCGTCGGGGGCAGCCAGCATGTCGAGCAAGCTTCGGTGCGGCCGCCCGAATCAAGCCCACGGGTTGCAACCCGTGGGCTTGCAGCCGACCCGCGCGCCTTGCTCCGCGAGGGACGCATCCTGTTCAAGGAAGGCAATCTCGACGAAGCGGATCGTTTGTCTCTGCGTGCCGCGGCCGTGCCCGGGACGCGCTGGGGACTGTTCGAGGACTCGCCCGACAAGCTGCGTATCGACATCCAGAAGGCCCGCGGCCGCAAGGACCGCGACGAGGCAAAACGGTTGCTGGTCGAGGCGCGGCAGGCGCTTGAGCGCGGCAATCTGCAGGAGGCCAGGGCGAAAGCCTACCGCGCCAAGATCCTGCATGGGCCGTACAGCATGTGGGAGTTCGGCGATCGCCCGGATCGGTTGCTCATCGAGATCAACACTGCCGAGACGAAACAGCCGCGGCGTTCCGAGGGACCGGACCCGTATGGTCAGAACACCGTCGCCCAGGGGCCGAACCAGGGCGCCGGCCAGCAAACCGCCGGCCAAAGCGGCAACCGGCCCACGGACCAGGCGCCGCCGATGGCCGCGGTGGAAGCCCGCCAACGTGCCCAGGCCCTGCTCGCCGAAGCTCGTGCTCTGCAGCAGCGCGGCATGTTGGTGGACGCTCGCCAGAAGGCCCTCGACGCTCACAAGTGGGGGGACGAGGCGGCTCGGGGCGGCGTGGTCTTCACGCCCGCCGAGGACAGTCCCGATCGAGCGCTGTTCGACCTCGCGCGGCAGGCGGAGACGCGCATTCACGATCTCGTGCGCCGCGCCGAGGACGAGGCGGTCGGGGGGTCGAAGAACCCGCTGTCGCTGAAGCGCGCCGCGGCGAACCTGGCCGACGCCCGGCAGCTGGCCGGCACGTTCCGGCTGGACGCTCACCACATCGACGCGGCGACCGCGACGCTGCAGCGCGTGCAGCAGTTGGCTTCCGGTACTCCGCCGACGCCGGGCGTCACGGGCAATCCGGATGTGAAATTGGCTGGCGGGCAACCGACTGGCCCCAATGCGGACCTTCGTAATGAGGGATTGGCGAAGCTGGACAAGGCCCGCCTGGAGCGCGAGCATGGGGCGCTGGGTGCCGCTCGCCGTCTGGCCGAGGCCGTCTACATCGAGAAGCAGTACGACCTCAAGGCGGAGGCTGGGGCTTTCCTCAACTCCCTCGACGTTGAGGAGGAACGTCAAAGGTGTCTGGAGACGACCCGCAAGTTCGACGCCGCTCTCGACGCCTTCGCCCGGCGCGATTTCGCCCTGACGCGGACCATCATCGCCGGGCTGGACATCCAATTGCTGGATCCACAGCGGCAGGGGCGGTTGCGTGAAATCTCCTCCAGTGCGCAGCTGCAGCCCGGCCAGCCAGTCGTGCAACAGGTCGCCGATCAGCAGCTGAGCGGCCCCGGTGTGGGCAGGGCAGTCGTCGAGATGCCGCCTGGCGGCAAGGAGCCGCAGGGCCCCGGCGGCGTGCCGGATAGCATGGCCAGCTTCAAGGCGATGGAGAAACTTCAGCTCGATCAGCTCCGGTCAGACTGGATGCAGGTGCAGACGAACGCCCAGGCTCGCGTCAAGGCGGGCAACTATGACGCCGCCCTGGACCTTGCCCGGGAGTTCAATGAGCGCCTGGAAGAAAGCAAGCTATCGCCCGGCCAGGTGGCCGCGTTGAAGCGGCAGGTCGAGGGCCGGATCGACCAGTTCCGCAAGCTCAAGGAAGAGGCAAAGTTTATCGCAACGCGGGAAGCAGACCGCTTTCCCCTGGACGCGAGGGAGCGCGAGCGCCAGCGGGTGGTTGCCCAGCAGAAACGGGATACCGAGATCGACGGCCTGATCAAGCAGTGCAACGCCCTGATGCGCGAGGGCAGGTACGACAAGGCTTTGCCACTTGCATACCAGGCTCGGGAACTGGACCCGGACAACCTCGCGGCGGACATGGCAATCGGCCTGGCCAAGATCCACCGGGAGGTCCAGAAACAAAAGGCGCAATCGGAGCGCAAGCAGGATTACTTCCTGAAAGCCACGTACGACGCTGAGGAACCTGGTCCCTGGGTGGATCTGCGTCACCCAGTCGATTTTGACGCGGACGTTCTCAAGCAAAATCGGAACCGTCAGAGCTTCCGCAACGGCATCTCCTACGACAACCGCGGGGAGCGCGAGCGGGCCATCGAGCGCAAGGTGGTGGAGATGAAGACGAGTTTGAACATCAAGGACATGCCCCTTGACAAGGTCATTGACACCCTACGGGCGGTCAGCGGCCTGAACGTGGTCGCGGACGTGGCGGCCCTGGACGAAGCGGGCATCAACCGAACGCAACAGATGTCGCTTGAGGTTGAACAGGTCTCGCTCAGGTCCATCCTGAACATGCTGCTCAAGCAGGCCCGCCTGACCTACGTCGTCAAGGATGAGGTCCTGCAGATCACTACCGAGGATGCAGCCAAGGGCAAGTCGAAGGTCGTCACCTACCCGGTGGCCGACCTGGTGGTGCCGGTGGAAAATCATCCGCTGCCGACCTGGGCCGACATCCACCGCATCTTCAACGGCTACTACGAGAAGATGCCGAACTACGGCGGCGGCGTGCCGAACATGTACAACAATGCGATGCTGCCCAACGGCCAGCCGGTCGGCACGCCGGGCGGCCAGGGCCACGGCGGCAACGCGGGGCCCAACAAGGGGGTACCGAGCACCATCGAGGACGTGCTCATCCGCCTGATCACCAACACCATCGAGCCGCAAAGCTGGCACGATCAGGGCGGCAAGGGCACCATCCAGTACTTCCCGATCGGCCTGGCGCTGGTTATCAACCAGACGCCGGACATCATCGAGCAGATTTCCGACCTGCTGGCCGCCCTGCGCCGCCTGCAAGATCTGGAAGTCGCGATCGAGATGCGGCTCGTGTCGGTCTCGGAGTCGTTCTTCGAGCGGCTCGGCATGGACTTCGACATCAACATCGTCAACAACGGCCAGACGCGCTTCGAGCAACAACTCTTGACGAACCAGTTCAGGCCGCCGGGATTCATCAACAAGTTCGTGCCGGACACGTTCTTCTCGGGCTTAACGCCGGCGGGCACGTTCACGCCGGACCTGGGCATTCCGCTGAAGAACAGCAGTTTCGACTTCTCGCTGCCGCCCTTCGGCGGTTACCCCGGCACGCTGGGGGCCGACGGCGGCCTGACGCTGGGCCTGGCGTTCCTGAGCGACATCCAGGTGTTCATGCTGATCGAGGCCGCCCAGGGCGATCGCCGCGCCAACGTCATGCAGGCGCCGAAGATCACGGTGTTCAACGGACAAACGGCATTCATACAGGTTGGCGACGCTCAGTTCTTCCTGACGACGATCCAGCCGCAGCAGTTCGGTTCGCAGCTGGTCTTCCAGCCGCAGAACTCGCCCATCCCGATCCAGGTGGCGTTACAGGTGACGCCGGTGGTGTCGGCGGACAGACGGTTTGTACGCTTGAACTTAAGTCCGCAGTTATCGAACCTGGTCTCGGCGAACGTGCCCATGGTGCCGTTCCAGTTCGCGGTCCCGGACCTGTTCTTCGACGGCTTCCAGTCGATCGAGCCGCGGATCTTCCAGATGTTCTTCCAGCAACCGGCGTTCGGCACGATCTCGCTGAACACGACGGTGGTGATCCCGGACGGCGGCACGGTGCTGCTGGGCGGCTTCAAGGCGCTGGCCGAGGCGCGCAACGAGTTCGGGCCGCCGATCCTGAGCAAGATCCCGTACATCAACCGGCTGTTCAAGAACGTCGGTTACGGTCGCGACACGTCGAGCCTGATGGTGCTGGTGACCGCCCGCATCATCATCAATGAGGAGGAAGAGCAGATCTTCCTGGGTCAGTTGCCGCCGATCCCGCGCTGAGAGGCGGGTCGGATGGTGAGAGCAAGGCAGTCCAGCCCACGGGTCGCGGCCCGTGGTTCGTAGTCCCGCCTTTAGGCGGAACGCCAGACTTCCGCCTAAAGGCGGAACTACGAACCCCCTGTCGCGACCCGTGGGCTTTTTTGTTGCCATCGCCGCACCGACAACCCGCGTATTCTGCGATGACCTGAACGAACGCCAGCTGCGCATCTGCCGTCATTCCTTCCGAAAACCACGTCTTTTCCTGCACAACTTGCGGTTCGGGTAACTTGCGAAATCTGGGGAAACTCTTCTGGATTCGCCGTGTGCTTCGACTATGCGTGTGCTGCCGCAAATATGGTTGTTGCCGTGCAAGGCGTTTCTGTGCGATTTGCTTTTGCTGTCGTAGCAACCTAGAGTTCTGACGAACCGAGCGGACGACGCCCGGCGGAGTTCCTGGCGTACGTCCCTACCACGGCGGCAGTCGTCGCGGCGGCAAGTTGCCCGGCAACGTCCCCCACGCGCCTGTCTGTCCAGCCCGGAAGCCGTCCGGCGAAAAGGATCTCGCCTCACTTCTCCGGGCGGTGCGTTCGACCGCTACCCCCTCAATAGAATCAGCGTCTGGCCGCTCGCGGAGCGGCCCACCGCGCTCCTCGGAGCCGGATCTCGCTTTGCCGTCCCGTCATCAAAGCGTATCCCCTGAGATTCACGCAAAGGAGATCACCCTTGTCAGCGATTCGCTCCCCCCGGCCCCTTCGTTATCGCCCCCAAGTCGAGCACCTGGAGTCGCGTGAGGTGCTGTCCACCGCCTACGACCCGACTGCTGTCGAGCAAGTGTTTCTGGAACGGCTCAATGATGCCCGCGCCAACCCGGCGGCCTATGGGGCGTCGATCGGTCTCGATCTGTCCGGCGTGGCGGCGTCGCAACCGCTGGCGTTCGACCTGCGCCTGATGCAGTCGTCGCTGCTGCATTCGCAGGACATGAACGCCCAGAATTACTTCGGCCACACCGATCCGAGCGGCGCTGGCCCAGGCGATCGCATCGTCGCCGCCGGCTTCCCCGCCACGAGTTGGCGCGAGAGTATCGCCGCCGGCTACCAGACGCCCGACGCCGCGCTGCGTGCGCTGATCATCGATCAGGGCCAGTCGGACCTCGGCCACCGCCGCCACCTGCTCGCCATCGACGCCACCTTCCGCGGCCAGAACCTCGTCGGCATCGGCATCGTGCAGAACGGCAGCGGCTCGTACCAGAACTATTACACCATCGACACCGGCTCCCTGGCGGACACGCGGCCGTACCTGACCGGCGTGGTCTACAACGACACGAACCACAATAACCTTTACGATGCGGGCGAGGGCCTCGGCGGAGTGACGGTCATGGTGCAGGGTGTCGGCTCGACCACGACTTTCGGCTCGGGCGCTTACAACCTCCAACTCGACCCCGGCACCTACACGGTGACGTTCAACGGCGGGGGGCTCGCGGCCCCGATCGCGCGCACGGTCTCGGTCGGCGCCATCAACTATCGCCTGACGATCACCGCCGATTCGGCCACCGCCAGCCAGCCCGGGACGCCCGCCGCCTCGACGACGCCCTCCACGACCGTCAGCGCCACGCTGCCCGCGACGGACTCGACCCCGACGACGGATTCGACAAAGCCGGCGGTGGCTCCCTGGCCGACGCCGCCGTCGGACCCCAACCAGGCCTGGTTGTTCAACCTCTATCAGGGCTTGCTGAACCGCACCCCTGGCGCGGGCGACTACAGTTTCTGGCTCGGCACGCTGCAGCAGGGCGCCACGCGCGCGGACGTCACCGCGGCGATCATGCAGAGCCCCGAATACCACTTCAAGGAAGGCTCCAAGTGGCTGCCGGAGATTTATCAGACCTTGCTCAATCGGGCGCCCGGACCGAAGGACTTCAGTTACTGGCTCAACGTGCTGGGCAACGGCGCCTCGCATTCGGAGGTTGTCGCCAACATCGTGATGAGCCAGGAGTATCAGCAGGGCACGGGCGGCCAGCCGGCCGTCTGGCTGGACAAGGTCTATCAGCACCTGCTCTTCCGGCACACCGGCCCGGTCGATCAAGCTTACTGGCTTGGCGTGATCGCAGGGGGCGCGTCGTACGTCGATGTGGCGCTGCAAATGATGCAGAGCACCGAGTCGCACCTGGCGGAAGATCGTCGCTGGCTGACGCAACTGTATCGCGACATCCTCGGCCGCGAGGCCACGAGCAACGACCTGACGACCTGGCTGACCGCGATCCAGGCGGGCGCCACGCGCTCGGGGATCGTCGCCGTGGTCCTCGGCAGCCCGGAGTTCCAGCAGCGGGTCTCAGGATGACAAGGTGACAAGGCGACAAGG
>DASPXY010001410.1:0-8206 GCA_035637055.1 Gemmataceae bacterium
TGAAATACTTCACGCCGGACCTCATCCAGAGGGGAAACTCGCTCGACGATGATGTTGCCGACGCTGCCAATGACGAGTGGGAGCGTGCCATCGTCCGCTCCAACCGCCGATGGAAGACAATCCGCAACGCCTTTCCGAAGGCCGTGCAGCGGTTCGACGAGAACCAGGTGTGCCTCCACGACGCTCAACTCTTGAGCATGGGACGGCAGGGGGACACCTTCGTCATGGTCTTGCAGCCGGAGCCGCCGGCACAGACGATGGTACTCCTCACATTTACTCTGGATGACGAGCCGGTCATCGACACCAAAGCGCTCCCTGACCGGGAAAACTATGCGTACGTGACCTGGATGTACGAAGAGTTCGATCTCGACCGACGCAAGCGCTGTACCTTCGAGGTTCTCCTGAGCAACGGCTGGTCTGTGAAGTTGCTCTTCCGGGATTTCCAGTACCTGATCACGCAGCAACTGTTTCCCGTGCCGCAGGTCATCCTCGACCCCGCCTTTGCGCAACCTCAGCCCCCGGTGTCCCAGCCCGCGTGAACTGTGCAGCGTGGGCGACTGGCGTATCAACCACTGCCCAGGGCATAGCGGTCCTGCAGGGCCATCACGGTCAACTCGCCATCGCGCAGCGCCGCGCAGGCCTCCACCGCCGCCTGAGCCGCCGCCACCGTCGTGATGCACGTCACCCCATGCTGCACCGCCGCGGCGCGGATCTTGCCCTCATCGGTCCGCGCGCCGCGGCCGCTCGGCGTGTTGATCACAAGCGCTACCTGCGAGTTCTTCATGTAGTCGATCAGGTTCGGCCGTCCCTCCTGGATCTTCGGAATCTCCTCGACCTCGATGCCCGCCTTTCGCAGCGCCTTTGCCGTGCCGCGCGTCGAGATCAGCCGATAGCCCATCTCGCCCAGTCCGCGCGCGACCGGCACAATTTCCGCCTTATCGCGATCTGCCACCGAGATGAAGATGGTCCCCGTGCGCGGCAGGGCACTGCTGGCGGCCAGCTGGCTTTTCGCAAAAGCCATCGGAAAACTCTCTGCAATCCCCATCACCTCGCCGGTCGAGCGCATCTCCGGCCCCAAGATGATGTCCACGCCGGGAAACTTGTTGAACGGGAAGACGCTCTCCTTGACCGAGAAGTGACGCGGCACAACCTCCTCATGCAGCCCCAACTCATCGAGCGTCTTGCCGACCATCACCAGCGCGGCGTGGCGCGCCAGCGGCACGTTAGTCGCCTTGGCGACGAACGGTACCGTGCGGCTGGCCCGCGGATTGACTTCCAGGACATAGACAGTCCCGTCGCGCGCCACCGCGAACTGCACGTTCATCAACCCCTTGACGTGCAACTCCTGCGCCAGCTCGCGCGTCTGCCGCTTGATCTCCGCGACCACCTCCGGCGGCAGACTGTGCGGCGGCAGCACGCACGCCGAGTCGCCCGAGTGGATGCCCGCCTCCTCGATGTGCTGCATCACGCCGCCGATCAGCGTCCGCGTGCCGTCGCTCAGGCAGTCCACATCCACCTCGATCGCCGATTCCAGAAACTTGTCGATCAGGATCGGCTTGCCGGGCGACACCTCCACGGCACGCTCCATGTAGCGCCTTAAAGCCTCGTCATCGTAGACAATCTCCATCGCGCGGCCGCCCAGGACGTAACTGGGCCGCACCAGCACCGGATAGCCGATCCGCCGCGCCGCGTGGATGGCCTGCTGCAGATCCAGAGCGGTGCCGTTGGCAGGCTGGTTCAGTTTCAGATGCTCGACGAGTTCCTGAAAGCGCTCGCGATCCTCGGCCTTGTCGATGTCGTCCACGCTCGTGCCGATGATCGGCGCCCCGGCCGATTCGAGGGCACGGGCCAGGTTCAACGGCGTCTGCCCGCCGAACTGAACGATCAGCCCCTTCGGATTCACGCGGTCGCAAATGTTCAGAACGTCCTCGGTGGTCAGCGGCTCGAAGAACAGCAGATCGCTGGTGTCGTAGTCGGTCGAGACGGTCTCCGGGTTCGAGTTGACCATGATGGTCTCGTAGCCGGCCTCTTTCAGGGCGAAGGCGGCCTGACAGCAACAATAGTCGAACTCGATCCCCTGGCCGATGCGGTTCGGCCCGCCGCCGAGGATCATGATGCGCTCCTTGCCCTGCGCCGGCGGTCGGACTTCGTCCTCCGGCAAGCCCACGGGCTGCGACCCCACGGGTTGTGGCACGGGTTGTGGCACGGTCTCCTGACCGTGCCACGGGGCCTGACCGCAGGTCTCCTCTGATTCTTGGAGACCTGCGGTCAAGCCTGTGGCACGGTCAGGAGACCGTGCCACAACAGACCCGTGGGCTTCCCCTGTCACCTGAAAGGCGGGGCGCTCATAAGTGGAGTAATAATAGGGCGTATATGCCTCAAACTCGGCGGCGCAGGTATCGACCAGTTTGTACACCGGTACGACGCCGCGCGCCTTGCGGGTGCGCCGCACCTCGGCCTCGGTCACGTGCCACAAATTCCCCAGCTGGTGGTCGGAGAAGCCCTGCTGCTTCGCCAACCACAGCAGGTCGTCGGTGGCCGCGTCCAGGTGCGGACAGGCCCGCAGCCGGTCTTCGGTCTCAACCAACTCCTTGAGGTTGTGCAGGAACCAGCGGTCAATCTTCGTCCGCCGATAAATGTCCTCGACCGACAGGCCCGCCTTGAGGGCGTAACGGATGAACCAGGCCCGCTCCGCGGTCGGCGTCGCCAGCCGCGTCATCATCTCGTCCGTTGTCGGCTGATCGGCCCGCCCCCAGCGGTCATGCCGATCGCATCCCAGACCGAACCGTCCCGTCTCCAGCCCGCGCAGCGCCTTCTGAAACGACTCCTTGAATGTCCGCCCAATCGCCATCGTCTCGCCAACGGACTTCATTTGCGTGGTGAGTGTCGGATCGGCGTCGGGGAACTTCTCGAAGGCCCAGCGCGGGATCTTGGTCACGACATAGTCAATCGTCGGCTCGAAACAGGCGGGCGTCTCGCGGGTGATGTCGTTGCGTAGCTCGTCCAGCCGATAGCCGATCGCTAACTTGGCCGCAATTTTCGCGATCGGAAAGCCGGTCGCCTTCGACGCCAGGGCGCTCGAACGGCTGACGCGCGGGTTCATCTCGATCACGACCATTTGACCGTTCTCAGGATTGATCGCGAACTGAATGTTGCTGCCACCAGTCTCGACGCCGATCTCGCGAATCACCGCGATGGCGGCATCGCGCATGTACTGGTATTCCTTGTCGGTGAGTGTTTGCGCAGGCGCTACCGTGATCGAGTCGCCGGTGTGAATGCCCATCGGGTCAAAGTTCTCGATGGAGCAAACGATCACAACATTGTCGGCGCAGTCGCGCATCACCTCCAACTCGAACTCCTTCCAGCCGATGACCGACTCCTCGATCAGCACCTCGCCGACCGGGCTGAGTTCGAGGCCGCGAGCGAGCAGTTCGCCGAACTCCTCGCGGTTGTAGGCGATGCCGCCGCCGGTGCCGCCGAGGGTGAAACTCGGCCGCAGCACGCACGGCAGGCCGACCTGCTCGCGCACTGCATGCCCTTCGGCCAGGGTGCGCGCGACGCCGCTGCGCGGCACCTGCAGGCCAATCTTGACCATCGCGTCCTTGAACTTCTGCCGGTCCTCCGCCTTGTCGATGACGTCGGCACGGGCGCCGATCATCTCGACGCCGTATTGCTCCAGCACGCCGTGCTTCACCAGGGCCATCGCGGTATTCAGGCCGGTCTGGCCGCCGAGGGTCGGCAGCAGAGCATCGGGACGCTCGCGCTCGATGATCTTGGCGACGACCTCCCAGGTGATCGGCTCGATGTAGGTGCGGTCGGCCGTCTCCGGGTCGGTCATGATCGTCGCCGGATTGGAATTGACCAGGACGACCTCGTACCCTTCCTCGCGCAGGGCCTTGCACGCCTGGGTGCCGCTGTAATCGAATTCACACGCCTGGCCGATGACGATGGGGCCGGAGCCGATGAGCAGAATCTTCTTCAGGTCGGTACGCTTTGGCATTTCTTCCCTAACCACTCACCACGAGCCGCGGAGCACTCTCCACTGTCTTCGCTACATCCTATTGGGGTACAAGGGTTTCGGAAAGTTGGCAGCCGTAACATCCTACAGGAGCAAAGGAGTTAGGGAAAATGCCATTTTTCGGCCCTCGCTCGGCCATTGCCTGGGATGGCCGAAAAAGACCCGTTTGCATCGGACTATATACGCTCTGGGTTGTCTTTGTTGCCTGTGATCCGTGGCGGGCAAAAGACGCCGGCTTTTCCGCTGCTACCCCAGGAGTTGGACGAGACGACGGCGAAGTACAACTCCGTCTGGACCCCCCTTCAAAACGCGCCTGCCGACCGAGGACGAGGTCGCGGACCAAGCCGCGCGAGGTCCAGCGGCACGAACCCGAGTTGCCACGCCGGGGATTGCGCCTGTAGCCGGAAGTCGTTCTTCTCGCGTGCGCTGCAGTTGTGCTTCGCGGCCGAGGGCGAAGAGGTTGTTACGGATGATGTTGTCCTTGCCGTAATGCTGATGGAAGCCGCCGTGGCTGGTGCGATAGACCAGGTTGTTCTCAGCGATGATGTGCGAACTGCCCTCGTCGAGGTAGATACCCCAGCCCCCGTAGCAGTAGCCGGTGATGTCGTGGAAAATGTTCGAGCGAATCACCGTGCCGGGCTGGACGCCCAGCGTGTAGATGCCACCCAGGTCACTCAGCCAGCCCTTGCCCAGGTCATGGAAGTGGTTGCACTCGATGACGTTGTCGCGGGCAAGCGTCTTCCCGTAGCCCCACGTCCAACCGCACGAGATGCCCGTGTAGGTGAGGTCGTGGATGTGGTTGTGGGCGACATGGTTCCCATAACTCTGTCCGACCCACACTCCCACCGCCTGGTGGAAGAGCCGTCCGGCATCGTGGATATGGGTATCGGTGACGAAGTCGCCGTGGGTCTGCTGCGAAGCGCCATCGCGGATCACCATCTCGCCGATCTTGATGCCGCCCGCCCCGAGGTCGCGGAAGCAGGTTGGCATTGGCAGAACCTCTACGGCATCTGGCGGTTTTCCGTGGACAAGGCGGCTCCAGACGTTGAGTTGCTCGAACTGGTGCAGGATCGCTTGACGGTTCATACTCCCCCTCCCGCGGATACTACCCTCCCTGGATCTGGCGGTCAAAAGGAAAAGCCCAGCAAGCAGCGAAGTGGGATTGTGGTGCGCAGACTGGCCGAGGCCATCCTTTCGCGAAGTGTAGGACGGAGGGGCCCTCACCGCCGCAGGCAACCACGGCAGGAGAAGTGAACTCGCAGGGGTCGTAGAAGACACGCCCGAGGTATTTCGTTGACGTTGCGGCTGGGGCGTGCTACACTCCACCTACCTCGTTTTCTTCCCGCCTGAGTCCGCATTCTGCGAGGAGTGCGTCGTTGCGATCAGCTGCCAATTCTTCTTCGGGCACGGTTACTTTGTGTGGCCCCCGTTTCCGGGGCGCTGCGGCCGTGCTGGCGCTTATTGCCGCCCTGGTCTCGAACAACATCGCCAGCGCCGATCCGCCTCCCGGTGCTGCCATTTACCAGGCCAAGTGCGCCCGCTGCCACGGGAAGTCCGGCGAAGGCACCAAGGAGTATCCGGATCGGCTTACCGGCAAGCGATCCCTGGAGCAACTCACCCGCTACATCGCCAAAGCGATGCCGGAGGACGCTCCCGGCACCTGCAAAGGCCCCGACGCCGAAAAGGTGGCGGCTTACATCTTCGACGCCTTCTACTCGCCCGCCGCCCAGGCACGCAACAAGGCCCCGCGTCTCGAACTCGCACGCCTGACGGTCAGCGAATACCGCAATGCCTTGGCCGATCTGATCGGCAGTTTCCGCGGGCCAAAGACAGGCCGCCCGGAAGAACCCGGCAAGGAGGAACTCGGCCTGCGCGGCTCGTATTTCAACACCGCCGGCAAGCGCAATCGCAACCTCGCCTTTACACGCCTCGATCCCTTCGTCCGCTTCGACTTCGGGCCGGCGAGTCCCGACCACGACAAACTCAAGACCGAACAGATTGCGGCCGAGTGGCAAGGCTCCGTTGTGGCGCTCGACACCGGGTGGTACGACTTCATCGTTCGTACGGAACACTCTACCCGGCTGTGGGTCAACGATCTCAAAAAGCCGCTGATCGATGCCGCCGTGAAATCGGGCACCGATACGGAGTTTACCGGGTCGATTTATCTGCTGGGCGGGCGTGCCTATCCGCTGCGGCTGGAGTTTTCCCGCGGCACCCTGGGCGTGAGGAAGGATCCCAAGGATAAACGGCCGCCGGTCAAGACGACGATCGCCCTGGAGTGGAAGCCGCCCCACCGGGCTGCGGACGTGATTCCCCAGCGCAACCTGAAGCCGTCCGCCGTGCCCCCCTCCTTTGCCCTGGCGATCGCAATTCCCCCCGACGACCGCAGCGCCGGTTACGAGCGCGGCACCGCGGTCTCCAAGGCGTGGGTGCAGGCCACCACCGATGGGGCCCTGGAGACGGCCAGTTATGTCGCCGCGAATCTCGTCGAGTTGAGCGGCGTGCGCAACGATGCCCCCAAGCGCAAGGCGCTGTTGCAGGACTTTTGCATCCAGTTTGCCGAACGCGCTTTTCGCCGGCCGCTCACGCCCGAGCAGAAGCGCCTCTACATCGACCGCCAATTTGAGGTCGCCCAAGATCTAGAAACAGCGGTCAAGCGCGTGGTGTTGCTCGTGCTGCACTCCCCGCGGTTTCTGTACCGCGAGCCGGGGGCCGAGGGCGACGCCTTCGACGTGGCGTCGCGGCTCTCGTTCGGGCTGTGGGATTCGTTGCCGGATCAGGAACTGCTCAAGGCCGCCGCGACGGGGCGGCTCAAAACGCGTGCCGACGTGCTTCGGGAAGCCGAACGCATGCTCGCGGACCGCCGGGCACGCACCAAACTGCGCGGGTTCCTCCTGGAGTGGTTGAAGCTCGATCAGGTGGCCGAACTGCCCAAAGACCCCAAACAATTTCCAGGCTTTGACGCCAGCGTCGTCTCGCACTTGCGGACTTCCCTGGAGCTATTCCTCGAAGAAACGCTGTGGTCCAAGGCGTCCGATTTCCGCCAACTCCTGTCGGCGGAGCATTTGTATCTGAACGGACGGCTGGCCCAACTCTACGGAGCCGACCTCCCCGCAGACGCGCCGTTTCAGAAAGTGATTCTCAAATCCGGGGAGCGTGCCGGCGTGCTGACTCACCCTTATCTGCTGGCGAACTACGCCTACACCGCGACGAGTTCGCCGATCCATCGCGGCGTGTTTCTCGCCCGCAATGTCCTCGGCGTCACGCTCCGCCAGCCACCCGACGCCTTCACCCCGCTGGCGCCGGATCTGCACCCCAAGCTCAACACGCGCGAACGTATCACCCTGCAAACCAGCCCGAAGGAGTGCATGAGTTGCCACGGTGTCATCAATTCCCTGGGGTTCACGCTCGAACGGTACGATGCGATTGGCCGCTTCCGGGATAGCGAAAGTGGTAAACCGATTGATGCCTCCGGCTTCTTCGTGACGCGCTCGGGCAACAAGGCGACTTTCAACGGGGCGCGCGACCTGGCCCGGTTCCTGGCCGCCAGCGACGAAGCTCATGAGGCGTTTGTCGCCCGCCTCTTCCATCACCTGGTCAAGCAGCCGATCCCGGCATACGGTCCCGAGAAGCTGACCGAGTTGCGTCGCTTCTTCGCCGCGAATCACTACAATGTCCGCCGTCTGGTCATCGAGATCATGGCCCAGAGCGCCTTGCCGGACCGCGGGAGAACACCCCTCCCCCAACCCCCTCCCCGCAACGGAGAGGGGGAGAAGCAAAGCAGTGCCCCTTCTTCCCCCCTCTCCGTTGCGGGGAGGGGTTGGGGGAGGGGTTTTGCTTGCAAACCAACCCCTAACCTCGACCGCAAGACCTGGAGCTGAGCGACATGACGACCCAGCGAACGCGCCGCGAATTCATCCGCGACCTCGGCATCGCCGCCGCGGTCGTCCCGTTCATCGGCAATCTCCCCAGCATCGGCTTCGCCAACCAGCAGCGGCGCAAGCAGCGGCTCGTGGTCATGTTCAGCCCCGATGGCGTGGTGCCGAACACCTTCTGGCCGGACGCCGAGGGCAGCCTCGCGGGCGTGACGCTCAAGCCGAGCCTCAGTCCACTGGAGCCGTTCAAGAGCCGCATGCTGACGCTGCACGGCGTCTGCGACCGTGTCCGCGGCGACGGCGATGCCCACAT
>DASPXY010001411.1:0-3529 GCA_035637055.1 Gemmataceae bacterium
CTTCGTCTCTGCAAGCCGCCTGGCCGCCCGCGGCGCAGTGGGCGACGGCCTTCATTCTCGGCGTGGCGACGACCCTCCTCGCGGTCCACGTTCTCACCTCGACGCGCACCGCGAGCAGACCGGCGGAGATCGTCGAACGCAGGGTTGTGATCGAAGAAGCTCACGGGTTGCCACCCGTGGGTTTGCCCGCGAGCGACCCCGCGAAACGCAAACTCCTCAGCAAGAAAGAATTGGCGCTCAAGGAGGCCATCGACGTCAACCGCGCCTCGCTCCTGGAACTGCAGAAACTCCCTGGCATCGGGCCGAAATTGTCGCAGCGCATCGTCGATGAACGCGAAAAGCGGCCCTTCCTGACGAAAGAGGATCTGCGGCGCGTCCCAGGCATCGGCCCCAAGACGCTCGACAAGTTACGCCCGTACATCACCACCGGGGCGGAGGCGGCAGTCGCCGCAAAAGAATGAGGCCGCGAAACTTCTGCGCTCCGGCAATGTTTATTTGACAACGCCCGCCATTTGCTTAATCTGTAGGGGAAGTAGCCTGCTCGCGCCCACCTGCCCACCTACCCGCCAGGGACGTCTGTCATGGCTTACCGCTCGTATCTCGCTATCTGTCTGTGTGCCGGCTGGCTTGTCACCACGGCCAGCGTCGCCTCGGCCGACGAACCGCCCTCCGCGAAGCACACGGAGTTCTTCGAGAAGTCGATCCGTCCGCTCCTCGCGACTCACTGCTTCGAGTGCCACGGGCCGAAGAAACAGCGAGCGGGCCTGCGCCTCGACACGCGGGCCGCGATGATGACCGGCGGCGACACCGGCGCGGCCATCGTGCCTGGCCAGCCCGAGAAAAGCCTGCTCATCAAGGCCGTCCACTACCGGGGCGAGCCGAAAATGCCGCCCGACGCCCCACTCACTGCCGAGCAGATCGCGGCCCTGACGCTCTGGATCAAGGACGGTGCAGTGTGGCCGCAGACGACCGCCGAGGTCCGCCCCGTCGGCAAGGAACCAGGGTTCCGCATCACCCCGAAGGATCGCGAGTTCTGGTCGTTCCGGCCCATCGTCGCCCCGGCCCTCCCAGCGGTTCGCGGCAAGAGCTGGCCGCAAACGTCCATCGACCATTTCATCCTCGCCAAATTGGAGGCGACCGGGTTGCAACCGGTCGAGGCCGCTGATCGCCGCACCCTGATCCGCCGCGCCACCTTCGACCTGATCGGCCTGCCGCCGACGCCGGCGGAAGTTGATGCCTTCGTCAACGACAAGGCGCCCGACGCCTTTGCGAAGGTCGTCGATCGCTTGCTGTCCTCGCCGCACTATGGCGAGCGCTGGGCGCGGCACTGGCTCGACATCGCCCGCTACGGCGAGGATCAGGCCCACACCTTCCAGGCTCGCAAATATCCGCAAGGCTTCCGCTATCGCGACTGGCTGATCCAGGCATTCAACGCGGATCTGCCCTACGATCGCTTCATCCTCGAACAACTCGCCGCCGACCTGCTGCCCGAGGCGAATCGCCTCGACAATCTGCCGGCGCTCGGTTTCTTCGCCTGCGGTCCTGTCTACTATGGCGACCCGAAAAGGCTCGATCAGATCGACGATCGCATCGACACGCTGACGCGCGGCCTGCTGGGGCTGACGGTTGCCTGTGCCCGCTGCCACGATCACAAGTTCGACCCGATCGCGACGAAGGATTACTACTCGCTCGCCGGTGTTATCGCCAGCACCGACTACGTGGAGGTGTCGCTGGAGCCGGGCAACGAGGGCAAGGTAATCGTCCCGGTCAAGGCCAAGGACAACAAGAAGCCGGCGCCAAAAGCGATCCCCTTTATTCACACTTTGCGGGAGGCCCCCAACCCCGGCAACCTGCGGGTTCACGTCCGCGGCAATCCGAAGACGCTCGGCGAGGAAGCGCCGCGCCGCTTCATGCCGATCCTGATGAGCGACGAACCGCCGCCCTTCACGCGCGGCAGCGGCCGCCTCGAACTGGCCCGCGCCATCGCCGACAAGGACAATCCCCTGACCGCCCGTGTGTTCGTCAATCGCATCTGGCAGCATCACTTCGGCAAGGGCATTGTTCGCACCACGAGTAACTTTGGCGCGCTCGGCGAACGGCCGACCCACCCCGAACTGCTTGATCATCTGGCGACCCTGTTCGTCAAGAACGGCTGGTCGATCAAGAAACTGCATCGCGAAATCATGCTGTCGGCGACCTATCAACTCAGCAGCCGCGCCCACGCCCAGAACGCCGACGCCGACCCCGACAACAAACTCCTGGCGCATGCCAGCCGGCGTCGTCTGGAGGTCGAGGCGTGGCGCGACGCGATGCTGGCGGTCTCCAGGAAACTGGATAGCATTGTCGGCGGCCCCTCGCTCAACCTGGCCGCGCCGGACAATCGCCGCCGCACGCTCTACGGCATGGTGAGTCGCCATGAGCTGAATTCGCTGCTGCGGCTTTTCGACTTCCCCGATCCGAATATCACCAGTGGCGGCCGCACGGTCACGACGGTGCCGCTGCAGCAGTTGTTCGTTCTCAACAGCGAGTTCATGGTGCAGAACGCGAAAGCGCTGGCCGCACGCCTGGCCACGACGGGACCAGAAGACGACGCCCGCATCCGCGCCGCCTTTCTGCTACTCTACGGGCGACCGGCGACGGAGCGCGAAGTGCAACTCGGTGTCGGCTTCCTGAGTGCCGGCAGCGCCCCGCAGGGCGGCCTGTCCCGCTGGGAGCAGTACGCCCAGGTGTTACTCGCTACCAACGAATTCCTCTACGTCGATTGAGGTTGCCGTGAATCCACACGCTTCATCGTTCGGACTGTCCCGGCGCGAACTGTTGTGCAAGATCGGCGGCGGCTTTGGGGCCGTCGCCCTGGCGAGCGTCTTCGCCGATGCCGGCCTGCTCGCCGCGCCGCCCGCACCTGGAACGGCAGCCAACCCGCTTGCGCCGAAGCCGCCGCACTTCACGCCGCGTGCGCGCCGGCTGATCTTTCTCTTCATGAACGGCGGTCCGTCCCACGTCGATACCTTCGACCCGAAAGTGGGCCTGACACGCCACGCTGGCCAGCCGCTGCCCGCGCACATCCTCGACGGCACGGCGCGCCGCAACACCGGCACCCTCCTCGCCTCGCCGTTCCGCGCTCGCCGCTATGGTCAGAGCGGCATCGAGGTCAGCGAGATTTATCCCGAGATCGGCAGCTGCATCGACGACATCTGCGTGCTGCGCTCGATGTACACCGACAACCCCAATCACGAGCCTGGCCTGTTGCTGATGAATTCAGGCAACATGCAGCCGATCCGGCCGAGCATGGGTTCGTGGCTGACGTACGCCCTCGGCTCGGACAACCAGAACCTGCCGGGGTTCATCGTCCTGTGTCCCGGTCGGCCGGTGGTCGGCCCGCAGTTGTGGAGCAACAGTTTCCTCCCCGGCATCTACCAGGGCACGCACATCAACAACCAGTCGATCGACCCGCGCACCATCATTCGCGACGTCAACAACCGCTACCTCTCGCCGACGGCCCAGCGGACGCAGCTCGATCTGCTGCAGG
>DASPXY010001412.1:0-4534 GCA_035637055.1 Gemmataceae bacterium
CAACTCCTTTCCCAACTCCGTGTCGAACGAGTGTCCGCCGAAGCCCGCCTGCCAGGCCGATTGTGTGCTGATCGGCACCCCGCCCGGATAAATGCCGACCCACGGAAAGAACGACAGCACGAACAAGACCACCGCCGCCACGACGGCAAGTCCCTGCAACACCGCCGGGTTGATCCAGATCGTCCACTTGTGACGGTAATCCTCCATGACGGGCGCCGGGCTCGGGTGTGCGGCCGCCTGTGGCGTGTAAGCGGGGGCGGGGGTGAAAGGGGGCGGCGACACATCTGCCACCCTGGAGATAGGCGAAGGCGATGATACTTGATCGACTGCCGTCACTGGGGCCGGCAGGACCGGCGGTGGCTGTACGATCGGCGCCACGGCTGGCGCCGGGGCCGGCGGCGGGGCCACGAACGGCTCCGGCACCCCGGACAGCGTCGGCGTCGTGAAAACGCCGCCGCACTGTGGACACTTCACGGGCTGCCCCGCCGAGGTGTCCGGAAGAGTGAGCTGTTGCTGACAGGTCGGACAAAGCAGTTCCATTCCGAGCGTCCCCTTTCAACCCAGATGCTTGACGAACGCCTTCGGCAGATAGGCGATCAGGTCGGTGGCGATCAGGCTGACCTCGCCGAGATCGGCGCGCGCCAGGTCGCCGCTCAGGCCATGAAGATACACGCCGAGTTGAGCGGCCGCAAATGGTGCTAATCCCTGGCCCAGCAAGGCCGCCACGAGGCCGGTGAGCACGTCGCCGCTGCCGGGCGTCGCCATTCCCGGATTGCCGGTGTTGTTCTCGTACAGGTAATGCCCGTCGGTCACCAGGGTGCCGTGGCCCTTGAGGACGACGACAACATTGTGTTCTCTGGCGAAGCCAACCGCCAGTTCGCGCCGTTTGGCCTGCACCTCAGCAATCTCGAGGTGAACGAGGCGGGCCAACTCGCCGGGATGAGGCGTCAGGATCAGCGGGGCGGTGCGCTGCCGCAATCGCTCGGGATGGTCGGCGAAGGCGTTCAGGCCGTCGGCGTCGAGGACGACGGGCTTGCTCACCTGCGCCAGCAGGACCGCGAGCAGCGCCGTCAGGACCGGGCTGCGATTCAGGCCAGGGCCGACCGCGATCACGTCATGCGCCTGAGCGAGTTCCAGCAGACCGTCGCGGGCAGCGTCGCCGAGGCGGCCGTGGTCATCGCCCGGCAGCGGCACCGTCATGTAACAGGGATTGCCCGCTGCGACAGTGGGGAGGATCTCGTGCGGCACGGCCAGGCGTACGATGCCGGCGCCGCCGCGCAGGGCAGCGCTGCCGCTAAGAATAGCGGCCCCGGCCATCCCACGGCTGCCGGCGACGACCAGCACGCGCCCGAAATCGCCCTTGTGGCTGTCGGCGCGGCGGGCCGACAGTGACGGCAGCTGCCTGACAATCTCGACGGTCGGCTCGACGGGGCCCATGACACCGCCTCCTCTGCATCCCGGGAAAGGAACCTCCCTGACGCTGTTATACCGGCGTGTTCAACACCGGCAGCGCCACCTGGCGCAGCGCTAATCCCTCGAAACACTCACCCTCTCGGGAAACCCAGGAGGCGGTCGCGCCGCCGAACCAGCATCGCCTGTGCTGCACGGCAGTTACGGCGCGGCAGCAGATTCCAGTAAGCTGATAGGCACGCCGGTTGCATCAGCATTGTGCTGGTGTCGTACGGAGGACAGGTTCTCCCCGTGGGGCAAAACCCAAGCACAGGAGGCAACAGCCGTGCAATTTCGTTGGGCTGCCGCCATCGCTCTCTGGACCCTACTGACCGGGCCGATCTTCACCTCGCTCTCGGGGAACGGCTCGCGACCCGTGCCCGCTCAGGCCGCCGTTCGGACGGCCGACAGCCTCGGGACCGTCCCGTCCTCCCCGCAGCGCTAGTGTTAGTGCAAACGCCCTCTTGTTCGTAGTCCCGCCTTCAGGCGGAACATGCGATGCCGCCTGAAGGCGGGACTACGAACAAGACCTCCCTTGCTCCTGCACTAGGACATGGTTTCACCCTCGCCGTGGCCGAGGTGTCGCGCCTGCTTCTCGGTTTCGGCGGCCTGTCGCTCGGCCGCCTTGATTTGTTCCCAGTTGCGCACCACCTCGGCAGAGTCGCTCACCTGCACGCCGGCGAAGACGTGCGGATGCCGTCGCACCATCTTCGCGGTAATCCCTTTGACGACTTCGACGATCGAAAAAGCGCCGCGGTCGGCCGCCAGCTGGGCGTGCAGGACGACCTGCAAGAGCAGGTCGCCGAGTTCCTCCTGCAAGGAGCTATCGACACCGCGGTCGATGGCGTCGAGCACTTCCGCCGTCTCTTCGGTCAGATAGCGCCGCAACGTCTGATGCGTCTGCTCCAGATCCCAGGGGCAGCCGGTGATTGGGGTCCGCAGCGCCTTGACGACCGCCACGAACTCGCGGAATGCGCTGGCGGCCTCGTCGAGATTCATCGCCTCCTCCGTTGAGCGACCCGAACTTGGTGCTTACGCACCCGCCAGGCGTTGCCGGTATCCCTCCCACTCCGCCCGCCGCGCCGCCTTGTGAATCTCCGGCGCCAACTCCAGCGAGCGCGCCGCCCACTTGACCGCCTCGTCGAGGTCGCCGCGCTGCGCGTACGCCGCCGCCAGCGTCGCCACCCAATGCCAGTCCGCGAGGTATTTCGGATTCAGACGAATCGCCTCGCTAAAGTCCGCAATAGCGAGGTCGTGAGCACCGGCGGCGGCATGGGCCAGACCGCGGTTGTTGTGGGCCGCCGGCAAGGATGGATTGAGCTTGATGAGCGCCGTGAAGTCGGCGATGGCGCTGGCGTGGTCGCCGTTGACGTGATGGCTCTCGCCGCGGTGATAGTACGCCAGCGCGAAGCCGGGCTGGTGCTCGATCGCCCGGGTGTAATCAGCGATGGCCAGCGCGTACTGGCCGCGAGCGCGGTGGACGTCGCCGCGATTGTAATAGGCGTCGGCGAAGTCGGGCTTGAGACGAATCGCCTCGTCGAAGTCGCTGAGGGCACGGCCGAGTTCGCCCAGGGCGGTGTAGACGAAAGCGCGATTGTACCACGCGAACGGCCGATCCGGCTTGAGCACGATCTCCATGTTGTAGTCGTTGAGGGCGTAATCGTACTCGCCCAGCGCGGTGTAGGTGAAGCCGCGATTGTGATAGGCGTTGACGATGGTCGGGCTGAGGCGCAGCGCCTGGTTGAAGTCGTCGAGGGCGTCGTGGTACTGCCCGCGGGCGGCGTGCGCGAAACCGCGGTTATTCCAGGCGAGGGCGGTTGCCGGTTCCAGACGAAGGCACTCGCTGAAATCGCTGATGGCGCGTTCGTAGTCGCGGCGGGCCATGTGAGCCAGGCCGCGGTTGTTCCAGGCGCCGGCGAGTTTGGGGTCGAGAGCGATGGCCTTGTCGAAGTCGGTCAGGGCCTGCGGATAGTCGCGCCGGGCGGCGATGGCGTAACCGCGATTGTTGTAAGCGGCGGCGTAGTTGGGATCGAGTTGCAGGGCGCGGTTGAACTCGGCGATGGCCTGCGGGTAGGCGCCCTGGTTGGTGAAGGCGACGCCGCGGCTGTTGTGGACGAACGCCTGCTCGCGGCCGCTCGGCCTGGGGGGCTGCAGGGCGGGCGCCGCGGGAGTCGTCAGACCGGCCGGAGGCCCCTGGCCGAACTGGCCGAAGGCGGCGTCGATGGCGGAGGCTTCCATGCGCGGCCGCAACCATAAGCCCGAGCCGCACGCGGGACAGAACGCCTCTTTGGAGATCGCGTCGTCAGCGACGTTGACATCTTTGCGGCAGTGGGGACAGCGGACACGCATCGGCTAGGTTCCTCGGCAGGGCGACCGGGCCATTATCGCGGCCAGCAGTGGGGACCACAATCCCACCTTGGCTGACGCCGGTCCTTGGCCCGCTTGCGGGTTAGGCGGATTCACTTTCCGCTGGGGAGCCTGGTCAGATCCCACAGCAACACGCTGCTGTCCTCCGCTCCGGACGCGAGGAAATGGCCGTCTGGAGTGAACCGCAGGGCCGTCACCATCCCGGCGTGGCCGAGGAACGTGTGCAGCGCCTTCCGCTGCGCCAGGTCGTACACCCGGACCCCATAGGTCTTGAACGGCTCGCCCACCACGCCCATCGCGAACCGTTTGCCGTCCGGACTGAACACGATCCGCCCCGTAAACGGCATTTCTCCCCGCACGGGCACGTTGTCGATATCCTCCCCGACCCGTCCGTTGGCGTAGTCCACCGTCCACACCCGCCCCGAGTTGGACCTGACCACCGCCGAGGTGTTGTCCGCGACCCCCACGGTCACGGTTCCGGACTTGTCCGGGACGAGTACTTCCGCGAGCTTCTTGCCCGTCGTCACGTCGTAGCCCACGACCATCAAGACTTGCCCGCCTTTCGGGTTCGCGGCGGCGGTGACGAGCGCAAGTCGCGTCCCGTCCGGGCTGAGCAGTCCAAGCGGTGCCGCCGCGGTGGCAGAGCCAGGAACGCCGAACTCCGCCACCCGCTGCTGCGTTGTCAGATCCCAGATGACACACGACCCAGATCGTTTGT
>DASPXY010001413.1:0-5233 GCA_035637055.1 Gemmataceae bacterium
ATTCCCTCGGTGCTCTCCGGGACGTACTCTCCGGGTCCGGTTCCCACGGGGGACTCCGCTGTCAGCCTGGAAGGGCTCCGACAGAAGAATCGGGCGACGAGGAAAAGTCAACGAGAAACCCACTTTCCTTGCTACAGTCTCGATTTGTTCCTATTTTGCGGGAATGACAAAATACGGCGTTTCTGACCCTGTTGCAGTCTGCATCATCCCTTATCTCGACCAAGATCGGCAACTGGCGTTGTTGGCCGCAACCTACTGCCCACACGATTGTCAGCATCCGGACGAGGTGATTCGATGGATTGTGAATGTCTCTTATGACACACTTGTCCGCTCCGGTGCAGAACCTGGCATTGCTGAAGCTATTCTCAGAAAGAGAAGTTGGCACCGACACCCGGCCGAGAGGAAGGAGAGGAGGCGAAGCCTCCAGCTAAAACTGGTAGTCGGCCGGGAATTATACTCCTGCGTTGAATGTCGCGGACTTTAGCCCTAACTGTGGAACTGTAAGGGGGTTAACGAAGGATGGCCTACCTCGGTAAACTGAGGGTAGCAACACATCTCACCGCCAAGGAGGCCATCCATGGCTCATGCTACCCGCGTCCCCCGCTTCCGCCAAGTCCGCCGCCTGCGCGACGACCTCGCCCAAGCCCCTGGCCTGCCCTTCGCCGACCTGCTCCCAGCCGAGCAGGTCCAGCAGGCCCTCGACCACGAGCGCGTCCGTTTCCGCGACCGCCTGTTCTCCCCGCTCGTCACCCTCTGGGTCTTCCTCTCCCAAGTCCTCGACCCCGATGGCTCCTGCCGCGCCGCCCTCGCCCGCTTCCTCGCCTGGCGCGCCGCCCGCAAGCTGCCCGCTTGCTCGGCCAACACCTCCACCTCCTGCAAGGCCCGCACCCGCCTGCCCGAAGGGGTGCTCGCACGCCTGACGCGGACCACCGGCCGCCAAGTCCAAGACCAGGCCCCGCCCGCCTGGCGCTGGCAGGGCCGTACCGTCAAGGTGGCCGATGGCTCCACGGTGAGTATGCCCGACACCCCGCAGAACCAGGCGGCCTACCCCCAGAGCGCCTCTCAGCAGCCCGGCCTGGGCTTCCCCATTGCCCGCCTGGTGGTGCTCTTCTCCCTGGCCGTCGGCACGGTACGCAACGCCGCCTTGGGCCGCTACCAGGGCAAGCAGACGGGCGCGACCGCCTTGTTCCGCACGCTGCACGACGACCTGGAGGAGGGAGATATTCTGCTGGCCGACCGCTCCTACGGCTCGTACGGGGAGTTGGCCCTGGTGCGGCAGCGCGGCGCCGACCTCCTGACCCGCTTGCACCAGCGCCGGCGGGCCGACTTCCGCACCGGCCGCCGCCTGGGTCGCGAGGACCATGTCGTTACCTGGGTCAAGCCGGGGCGGCCGCCCTGGATGGACGAGGCGACCTACACCGCCCTGCCGGTGACCCTGGAGGTGCGCGCGGTGCGCGTGCGGGTGGGCCAGCGCGGCTTCCGCACGCGGGTGTTCGTGGCGGTGACGACGCTGCTGGACGGGGAGGGGTTCCCGCGCTCGGACCTGGCGGTGCTGTACCGCATGCGCTGGCTGGCGGAGTTGGACCTGCGGGCGCTAAAGCAGAGTTTACAGATGGACATACTGCGCTGCCAGAGTCCGGAGCTGGTGCGCAAGGAGGTGTGGGCGCACCTGTTGGCCTACAACTTGGTGCGCGGGCTGATGGCGCAAGCGGCGCGGGAGGCAAAGGTGCTGCCGGTGCAGTTGAGCTTCACGGGAGCGGTGCAAGCGGTCAACGCCTTCGTGGCGGTGTGGCAAGCAGCCAAGCCAGGGGAGCGTGCCGAGGTGGAGGCGCGGTTGCGGGCGCTGGTGGCCGGGCACCGCGTCGGGGATAGGCCCAACCGCTACGAGCCGCGGGCGCGCAAGCGCAGGCCGAAGGAGTATCCGTTGCTGAAGCACCCGCGTGACCAAGCCCGAAACCTGGCAGGCAAAGGGCGTTATGACTAAAGTCCGCGACATTCGTCCCTGTCCCCAGATCGGAGAAGATCGCCTTCCCACGCTCACCGGTAGGACCGCCGCCTATGAAGGTGGAGGCGGGGGTCGAGAGGCTGTACAAGGCGAACGTCTCTCTGGGATCGGGGCTGTCGTAGAACGCGAAGACGTTGTTGAGTTGGAGTTCCGCCGCCAAAATGTTGCCCTTGACGTGGCTCATATCGAAGACGAAGAGATCCCGGTATTCCTTGCCGTGATAGCCGCCGACGAACTGCCAGTTGTCGAGGTGATCTCCGTTGTTGTTGTACCAGCCGACCCTTACCGCATCAAGAACGATGCGCTCTGCTCGTGCATTGGCCGTGCCCCACAAGAGCACGGCCAATGACGTCAAGGCGGATATCAGACGCTTGCTCATCGCGGAGCCTCCTTGCGGGTTCCCTCTTCCTGGCCCTCATGGCGGCGGGAGGTTACCAGACGGACGCGTTCCGGAACCAATGCCAGTTCGCTGGGGCGAGAAAGGGGTCGGGACTCGATAATGCCATAACTTAGTCACGATCTAGTCCCGACCCCTTGATCGCGCAACGACCCGCCCTCAGCCGCGGCCACGCCGGCGGGCGTCCATCGTCGTTTCGGGCTCGCGGCGATCAAGCGGCGGCAACTCGCAGAAACGAACCTCGTGGAGACAACCGACAGCCACCGTCCGACCGTCCGGGGCGATGGCCAGGCACTCCAGCGGCGACGTATCGACCGCAATCGTCTCCTGCAACGAGCCGTCGGGCCGCCGAAGGCAAAGCTGGCCGTCCTGACCAACCGACACGAGCCGCCCATCGGGGGCGAACGCCACAGTTGCGATAGGTCTTTCGTGAGCGCGCACCTCCGACGTTGCGCTGAGCTTCTTGCCGGTGAGTTCCATCAGCGCAACGTGCGGGTTTTTCGCCACGGCGGCTGCAAGGTGCCGGCCGTCTGGCGAAAGAGCAAGACGCCGGACAGCAATGCCGAGTTTGCGGGACGCGATCGCCTTCCCCGTCCTCACGTCCCAGACGCGCACCGAGCCGTCCATCCCCGCCGACGCCACCCGCTGACCATCGGGCCAGACCACCACCGACCCGATAGAGCCTCGATGGCCGTCGAATTCCATCCCTACTCTGGCGGCCCCGATGTCCCAGCAGCGGACCTTGGCGGCCAGTTGCCTCCGCGCCGTGACGGTGACTTCGCCGCCGCCGATCAACGCCGAGCCGTCCGGCGTAAAGGCAAGTCCGCCGTGAATGCCGCACGCCTCCGGGAGACTCTTGCCGATTAATCGGCCGCGCGACACCGACCAGAGTTGAGCCGGCGGATGGATCGCAGAGAAATGCGTAGCCGCCGTCGCAAAGCGTTGCCCGTCCGGGTGCGGGGCCAGGAAGTGCGGTTGGTGGCCGAGCGCCTCGGCCCGATGCCGGCGGGCTCCGCTCGCGGCGTCCCACAGGTTCAGCCCGCCAAAGCGTTCGAGACCGACGAGGTACTTGCCCCCGTCCAGCCAGGCGAGATGCTCCACCGGGTGTTCGGTCTTGACGAATCGTCGCATCGGGAGCCCCGTTTCCTACCGACCTGACTTCGAGGGAGATGACACCGGCCGAAGGTTCACGGCCGCGGGGTCTTCACCGTGCGGCGGAGCTTCTCCAGGAGCCGCAAAGCCTCCTGGCGGACCGTGTGAACACGTGCCCCTTGCTGAAGATGGTCCTCCAGCCGATAGCGCACCTCCGCCTGCGGGCGCGTCTCGACGAGCGTAAAGGCGACCTGGGCGGTGGCACGCTGAAAATTCCGCACCAGCACCAGCCGCCGCACCGCCTTGCTCTGCGTGTCGATCTCCAGCACGGCGGAACGCAGGGTGCGCGCCTGGTGTCCCGGCTTCAGTTCGGCGCGGATGATCTCTGTCGCCGACGCGGGCTCCTCGCGGTGCAGGTCGCAGTGGGCCAGCGCGTCTTGCAGGAGGGTGTCCATCTGGAGATGAAACAGATCGCAAAACTGGGCGAGCGCCGGCGGCACCTCGTCCGCGGCGAAGCGGAAACCGAGCTGCGGCGCTGGCGCCACCCAAACGCGGCCCTGCTCATCGCGGCCCCAGGCCCATGTCCCCGGCCGCCGCACCGGCTCGATCCAGAAGCGGCCGCCGCGCGTCCACAGGCGCGTCTCGCCCTGCAGCGGCAGCAGCATCGATCCCTCCATCTGACCCGGCTTCAACTCGTGGACGACCTGATAGCAGCGATCGAGCGGTTCCTCCTGCGCTTTCTGCAGCGCCTGCCGCACGATCATCTCGGCGCTGGCCGGCTGCGGCCGCAGTTGCAGTCCCCAGAACGCCGCGAGGAAGACCGCCGCGGCGAGGGCGGCCCGCCACAGCCAGCGACGCCGGCGAAGCCCACGGGTTGCGACCCGTGCGCTTGAGGCGGCGAGGCGGGTGTGAACGCCGTCGAGGATCTTCGCGGCGTCCACGGTCCGGGCACGCTCCTCCAGAGCGTCGCGCACCCACTGCTCGAGCGGTGGTTCGTTCATTCCGCGGTCTCTGTCAGGAACGGGGCGAGGTGCGCCGCCAGCGTTTGACGGGCACGATGGATCAGCACCCCGGCGTTGCTCACGGATACTTCAAGGAGTTCGGCGATCTCTTGTTGCGTATGACCGAGACTTTTCAACTGCAGGGCGGCCCGCTGAGTCAGCGGCAATAACGCCAAACCCTCGTCCACGGCCTGCTGCAGTTCGCGATACATCAGGACTCGCTCCGGCTGCAGCGCCGAGCGATCCGCAGGCGCGTAGCGCGGGCCATCTTCGCCGCCCCTGCCGGCGGTATCGAGGCTCAGGACGGGGCGCTCGCGGGTGGCGAGGTTGATGCAGGCGTTGGTGATCGCCCGAAAGAGGAGTTTCACCCCGTCGCGCGGCAGGTCATAGTTGGTTGCCTTCTGCAGCAAGCGACAATAGCAGTCCTGCACGACGTCCTCGGCGCGGCCGGCGTCGCGGAGCAGGGACGCGGCGTAGGCCACCGCGCGCGGCGCCGTCGCCAAAATCCAGGAGTCCCGTTCGTCGTGTCCCGCCGGACCTGTGCCGCGCTCAGTCAAACGCCCACCTCAAACGGCCAGCCTTCTGTAAGGATCAACACGGCTGCGCCCTCGATCTTACACCGAAACGACTCGAAAATGCTCTGCCGAAAACCCCTCCCCCCAACCCCCTCCCCGCAACGGAGAGGGGGAGAAGAAAAGCTGCTGTTTGCCTTGCTCCCCCTCTCCGTTGCGGGGAGGG
>DASPXY010001414.1:0-8074 GCA_035637055.1 Gemmataceae bacterium
CGAGGCCGCGTTGATGACGTAGAGGCTGACGAAGTCCGTGCTGGCGGGGGTGTCCGTGCCGGTGACGACGAAGGTGAGTTCGACCTGGCCGGTCTGCGCCGGGTTCGAGGTGGGGTCGGCGTAGACTCGCGTGCCGGAGACCGGGACGAACTGGGACGGGTTGGCACTGGTGACCTGGAGATTCCCGCCGGTGCGGTTGAACAGCACCCCCTGGGCGCGATACTGATCCGTCAAGAGGGTGCCGGTCGCGACCTCCTCGAACGTGATCAGGGTGTCGCCGAGCCTGGTCGTGGTATACAGGGCCGTCTGCGGAATGATCTGGTTGCCGTTGCTGGTCGCAGTGTTCCAGGACAGTTGCTCGCCGAAGTCGCCGCCGTTCTCCTGGTAGAACAGTGTGATGGGGTAAAGCCCGGGCTGGGCGAAGTTGATGTCGGCCCAGTTGTAGGTAAAGCCGCGGTCGCCCGCGCTGCCGATGAAGAACGGTCCGACCTGCAGCCAGTAGCCATCATCGCTGCCAACTCCGAGCGAGATGGTGATGCCGGCAGTATTGGGATCCTTGTCCATCTCCTGGCCGACAGCCAGGTAGAACGTCTGCCGCAGCGTAAATCTGCCGGCCACCTGATCGGCGATCTGGGCCGGCGGCACGGTCGTCGTGGCGAAGAAACTGCGGAAGGTGCTCGGCGAGTGGACGATCGGCCCTGGGTTCGGGAACCGGATATAGGGGCTCTGGAATACGACGTTCGGGGTGAGGCCGGCGACTCGGTCCGGCGAGGGGACGCCGCTGCCGATGCCGGTGAACATATCGATGTTGACACCATCGCCGACGATGGACGGCAGCGACGTGCGGCCGGCTGCCAGAGGCCCAACCCCGGGAACGCGGCCGGGTTCGGTGATGGTTATGTTGCTGCTGATCGAGCCGCCGCTGTCGAAGGCGATGTTGTAGACCGGCAAACTCCCGGAACCGATCATTTGCCCGGCCACGTCATTGATGAAACTGCCGCCAACGGCGCCGGTCAGATAGCGGGCGCCCCCGGCGCCGGGTTCGATATCCAGCACGCCCGCGTTGTGCAGCGTGTTGATGATGTTGAGCGCGGAAGCGTAGCCCGCGTTGGGGGATTGCAGGAGGATCGTGCCGGAGTTGGTCACG
The DNA here is from genome assembly GCA_035637055.1 of Gemmataceae bacterium. Taxonomy (GTDB): domain Bacteria; phylum Planctomycetota; class Planctomycetia; order Gemmatales; family Gemmataceae; genus DASPXY01. Next base: position 1,148 of record DASPXY010001414.1, read on the forward strand.
TTGCCGACCACCGTCAAGGTGGCGTCGCCGTTGGAGTATTCGCCCTGGACCCAGAGCGTGGTGTTGGGGTAGTTGTCCGTTAGCAGCGTGTTGTTGTTCTGCTGCAAGACCAACGTCGTCGGTGACGAGGCCGCTGCCGTCTCCGCGATCTGCGAGTTGACGAAGCGGTGCGGCCCATTGACGGTGCCACCCGCGGAGGTGTAAAGCGCACCGTTGAAGTCGAGCCAGGTGTCGCCGTCGATATTGATGGCACCCTCGTTGACCAGACTGCCGTCGAAGCGGCGATAGCCGTTGGCGCCACGGGCGACATGGATCACCCCGGAGGGGGCATTGGTGAGGGTGTAGTTGCCGCCGTGGAGGATGCTGGCATAGCCCCAGTTGGGCGACTGCATGAAGATGGTGCCGTTGTTCGTCAGATCGCCCGCGAGGGTCAGGTTGGCATCGCCGTTGGAATACTCCCCCTGCACCCACAGGGTCAGCCCCGTCGGCACCACTCCCGATACCGTGTTGCTCCGCTGGAACACCACCGTCCCCGTCGCCGTGCTGTCGGCGGCGATGTTGAGAGAAGCGTTGCGCAGCCAGAAGTTGCCATTGATGGCAGTGTCCTGCAACTGGACCGCGCCATCCTGGGCGAGGAAGATCCCTCCACCGCCCGTGGTGATGGTGCCGCCATCGAGGGTCAGAGTGTGACCACCGCCCAAGGCATTGACCAGGGTAGTATTGCCATTGAGGACGATGGCCCCGCTATTGACGAAGTTGCCGTTGATGCTGCGGTAGCCGTTGGCAGCCTGGTCCACCTGGATGAGGCCATCGCTGGCGTTGGTCAGGGTGTAGCCGTCGGTGTTGACGTTGCTGGCGTAGCCCCAGTTCGGTGCCGACAACAAGAGGGTGCCGTGGTTGGCCACACTCGCCGCCAGGTGCAAGGTAGCGTCGCCGTTGGAGTATTCGCCCTGCACCCAGAGCGTCGTGTTGGGGTAGTTGTCCGTGAGCAGCGTGTTGTTGTTTTGTTCCAACACCAGTGTCGTCGGTGACGAGGCCGCTGCTGTCTCGGCGATCTGCGAGTTGCGGAAGCGATGAGGCCCACTCACAGTCCCACCCGCCGAGGTGTAGACGGTGGCGTCGAAGTCGATCCAGCTGTCGCCGTCGATGTTGATGGCACCCTCGTTGACCAGACTGCCATCGAAACGACGATACCCCCCAGCGCCGCGACTGACCTGGATGACTCCGGTGGCGGAGTTGGTGAGGGTGTAGTTGCCGCTGTGGAGCATACTGGCGTAGCCCCAGTTGGGCGACTGCATGAAGATGGTGCCATTGTTGGTCAGGTCACCGGCCAACGTCAGGTTCGCATCCCCGTTGGAGAACTCGCCCTGCACCCATAACGTCAGCCCCGTCGGCAAGACGCCAGAGACGGTATTCGCCTGACGGAGCACGAAGTAGGTCGAGCCCGAGGCGCTCGCCCCGAAGGTCAGGCTCGAATTGCGCGCGGTGAAGGTGCCGCTCAACGAACCGGCGAGGTCAATCAGCGTGCCACCGTCCAGGGTGCCGCCAGTCGTCGCCGTGAGGGAGCCGCCCGTGATCTGCAGGCGGCCGTTCTCGCGGAGGCTGTTGATCGTCACGGTTCCCTGGCTGAACTGGACCGTCCCGGCCGGGGAGGCGTTGATGACGACGTCGTCCGCCGCCCCGGGCAGCGCGCCAGTATTCCAGTTGTGCGGATCGTTCCACGAGGATCCGTCCCCCTGGCCGTTCCACGTGACCAGGGCCGGAACGATGCGATCCTCAAGAAGTTCCAGGTGAAGGGGAAGGCGGCGCACGCGGAATTTACGCCTCTCCAGAGCTGCTCCTTGCCGACGGCTCCCGCGAAAACCCCAGCGCAGAAAGGAGAGAAACCACTTCTTCATGGTGTGCACCTCGTCGTTGAGTGTAAGCCCGCACGCTTCACGGCGTGGCGGTGTCGCGCCCGTTCTCGACTCACTCGGGGAGAGTCGGGACCGTGGGTTCCCGCTGGTTCTCGTTGGTGGAGAAACAGAGCGCGCACCGCAGGCATTGGGGATTTCAGTAGCAGTGGGGCGATGGGATGTGAGGCGGAGGTCGCTTGGCGGCCGCTCTCAAAACCCCAAGTCGGTCTACCCGGCTCCGTCCTCCGGCAAGCATCGAGGCTGCCGTTTGGGAGGCCCTCCATTGCGCGAAGGGTATTTCCCTATAAGGCCCGGTCAGGGCAGCACAGAGGTAGGGAGGATTTTCGACACGGAAAGTTCTGCTGTCAACTCATTTCTCGGTTTTCTTGAAAAATAAAATAGGGTGCGTTCGTGGAGACTGGTCGTCAGTTGAGTTTGGCGTTCCAGTCGGGTTTCCAGGTGTCCCCCTGCAAAGGCGCAGCACCATGGTTGCCATCTGATCTGATTTACTTCCCCAAGTCCTTGGGCGGCAAAGGGCTTGGGAAGTATCCCGCAGGAAAAATGGTGCGGGTCGATCAAGAGTGCCATTGGCGCAACCTTATGGGGCGTAAACGATGGCGGCCCAATACCTTGCGCGAAGCGGAGGGCATCGACGAGCACACAGACTGCAATTTTCATTGTCCGACGAGCGACTCGCGCAAGCAGCACTTGCCGTTTGCCGATTCATCCGCTGCGATCTGATCAGCCGCACAGTTTCGGCCCTGCACAGGGTACAGAGGATGTCGGCAAGAAGATCAGTGCGGGAAGTACCGGAGCGTCGGATTGACCGTTGGCTGATAACTGCGCGACGCCCTGTCCGGTGCGGTGGCTGCGCCCGGTGCGCAGGGAGGCAAAGTCTGCCAGGGAAAGTGACGAGTCAAGAGTGGTGAGTGGTAAATGACTCATCACTTGCCGCTCATCATCTTCCACGCATCACGGTTCACTGTGAGGGAGGCCCGTGTCGAACCTGGGATTCCTGACGGTACTGCACGAGCCGAGCGGTTATCTGGGCGGCTACCTGGTGACGAACCCGTGGGGACGCCCGCTGGAGTTCCGGTTGACCACGGCGGTGCAACCCAACCGCGTGCAGCAGATTCTCTACGCGGGCACGTTACAGGCGTACGTTTGCGCCGACCTGATCGGCAAGACCCTCGTGGAGAAGACGGCGGTACCGGTGCAACTGGTGCTGACCGACTGCGAGGCGGCGCTCGATCTGCGCTTGTTGCTGAGCGTGCCGGTCGTGTGGGTGCCGCCGTTGGAGAAGCCCGCCGCCGTGCCGGCTCTTGTGAGGCAGGAAGGCCCGATGCGGCTCGGTCGCGCCAATGTTCGCACGCATCCACGCTTCCCTGCGGACGCCGGGACCGTGCGCGAAGTGTTGGAGCGGCTCAACGGCTTCATTGACCTGAACGAACCGTTTCTACGCATCCGCGAGGCGGTCGCCGAGGCGCGGAAGATGGGCGTGACTCGAAATAGTGGTTAGTGGTTCGTAGATAGTGGTTAGAGAAGCCCACAGGTCGCAACCCGTGGGCTTGAGCCCCACGAGTGCGGAGGCAAACGGTGTTTTGTTCGTAGTTCCGCCTTTAGGCGGCTTGACGTCAAGCCGCCTAAAGGCGGAACTACGAACAAGAGAGCCCTTTTCCTGCACTCGCCACTAACCACTTGCCACTATGGAAGAACTGGAGCCCACGCCGCCCGAGGTCAAGCGCTACCAGCGTCAGAAGTTGACCGCCACCCTGGTCAACGCCCTGATCGGCCTGGTCTGTCTTCTGGGGCTGGCTCTGTTCCTCGGCCCACCGCTCGACAGGGCCCTGCGCGCGTGGCTCGGCGAGGCGCCGTGGTTGCGTCTGATCGCCGTTGCTTGCGTTTGTGGAGTCGTGCTGGAACTGGCGACCTTGCCGCTCTCGTTCTGGTCCGGCTACATCCTCGAACATCGCTATCAGCTCAGCAACCAGACGCTCGGCCGCTGGGTCTGGCGGCAGGTGAAGGGCTACCTCGTCGGCGGTGTCCTCGGACTGCTGTTGATGCTGGGGCTGTACGCCCTGCTGTGGTACAGCGAGCCCTGGTGGCTGTGGGCGGCGGCCGGCTGGTTACTGGTAACGCTCGTGCTGGGACGGTTGCTGCCGGTCGTGATCCTGCCGCTGTTCTACAAGGTGACGCGGCTGGACGATGACGCCCTGCAAGCGCGGCTGCGTCGCCTGAGCGACGGCACCGGCCTGACGATCGAGGGCGTCTATCGCCTGCATCTGAGCGCCGACACGCGCAAGGCGAACGCCGCCCTGGCCGGTCTGGGGCGAACGCGGCGGGTCTTGCTGGGCGATACCCTGCTGGAACAATTCACGCCGGAAGAGATCGAAGTTGTCTTTGCTCACGAAGTCGGCCATCACGTCCACAAGCATCTGCCGAAGATGATCGCGGTGAGCGTGCTGCTGTCCCTGGCGGGTTTCTGGCTGGTGGACGTGGTGCTGCGGACGGGAGCGGGGCGACTCGGTTACGCCGCTTTCAACGACCCGGCGGCGCTGCCGTTGGTGCTGCTGGTGCTGTCGCTGTTTGGCCTGCTGCTGAGCCCGGCTCAGAATGCCCTGAGTCGTTTCTTCGAGCGTCAGTGCGACCGCTACGCGCTGGAGCGGACGCAAGCGCCGCAAGCGTACCGTTCGGCGTTCATGAAGCTGGCCCGTCTCAACAAGTCGGACCCCGACCCGCACCCGTTGGTCGCCTGGCTGTTCTACGACCATCCGCCGATCCGGCAGCGCCTGGCGATGGTGTCGGACATCGCGGTGAGTGGGTAACGGGACGTCGGCTTCCTCGCAGGTTTCTCCATCTCGACCGGCACGCCGCGGTTGGTTACACTGCCTACAGGTTATCGGACACCAACCTGGCCGCTGCCCAAGGAGGGCGTGCCCATGTCTTTCGCTCGCCGACCGTTGCTCGCGCTGATCTGCTGCGCTCTTCTGTGTGGAGCGATGGCGGCCGGAGAGCCTCGCACAATGCAACCGCGTTTCAAGGACGAACCAGAATGCGACGTCCCGGTGACCTCAAAACGACCGATGGGTGCAGACAGTCCCATCGTCAAAGAATTGAGCCTCGAAGGCGTCTGGGCGGCCGTGTCGGTGGAGGAAGGTGGCGAGAAATTACCGGAAGAAATCGTCAAGGATCTCAAGTTCACCTTCCGGGCGGGCAAATTGCGAGTGCAACTCCTCGGGAAAGATATTGAGGGCTGCTACAAGGTGAATCTGAGCAAGCGGCCACTGGCCCTCGACATTACCATATACAACCCTGTCAAGGGGATCTTCGTGGTGCGGGGAAACATCCTCACCATTTGCGTCAACGACCTCACTGAGACACGACCCACCACCTTTGCAGCCCCGGCAGGGTCAGGCCACAGCCTGGTCATTTTGCGGCGCACGAACCCCTGAATGGAAGAGCAAACGCGCAGGTATACACCGACTACGGAACTCGCCAATGGTGCTTGCCCTCGGTGTCCTTGTCATCGTTCTGACCGTCTGGGCGGTCTACCATCGCATCGAGGTCCGCCTCGCGATGATCGTGTCGGCGCTGGCACTGGCCACGATCGCCGGCAACCCGATGGCCGTCGTACGCACCTTCCTCGCCACCTTTTCCAACGAGCGTTTCGTCGTGCCGATCTGCACGGCGATGGGCTTCGCTTTCGTCCTCCGCTACACCGGCTGCGATCAACACCTCGTCCATCTCCTGATGAAACCCGTGCAGCGCGTGCGACTGCTGCTCGTGCCGGGCACCGTCGCCGTCGGCTTCCTGGTCAACATCCCCGTCGTCAGCCAGACCAGCACCGCCGTCACCCTCGGCGCCGTCGTTATTCCGATCCTGCTGGCCGCCGGCCTGTCGCGTGTCACTGTCGCCGCGGCGCTGCTCCTCGGCGCGTCGATCGGCGGCGAACTGCTCAACCCGGGCGCCCCCGAGCTGCGCACCATCGTCGAGGAGAGCGACAAGGCGGCGAAGAAACTGGGCAAGCCATCGCCGGGGCTGACCGGCGCCGGCTGCGTTGCCCACATTCTGCCGCTCGACCTCCTCGGCCTGGCGGTGACGATCGGCGTCTTCTGGTTCGTCTGCGCTCGCGCCGAAAGGAAATCGCCCCGTCGCGAGCAGGAGGCGGCGCCCCCACCCGAGACGCCGGCGCCCGCATTCCGAGTCAACCTCCTGATGGCGATGGTCCCGATCGTGCCGCTTTTCCTGCTCTTTCTCACGTCGCCGCCGCTGAAGGTCGTCACGGTGCCGCCGCACTGGCTCGTCGATTTACCGCGTAAAGCAGAGCGCGAATGTCTGTCGATCCTGGCAGTTGCTCCGCAAGGCGGTCTCCCGGCGGCGGTGCCGTGGCACGGCGTCTACCTGAATGCGCCGCCCACGCTGGGAGGGAGCGAGCGCGGGCTCTACGATAGCCGCCTGGTCGGCTCGGCAATGATCATCGGCGTGCTTGTGGCCGGCCTGATCGTGTGGCGCAAGGGACTGGGCGTGACGGGCGCCTTTTTCGAGGGCGCGGGCTACGGCTTCACGCACATCATCTCGCTGATCGTGGCGGCGAACTGTTTCGGGGCGGGCATCGAGGCGATCGGCCTGGCGACCGTGGTGGGTGGCCTGATCCGCGACGTGCCCTGGCTGCTGCTGCCGGCGGCGGGGATCCTGTCGCTGGGCTTCGCGGTGCTGTGCGGCTCCGGCATGGCGACGACGCAAAGCCTCTTCAAGTTCTTCGCCGAACCGGCCCTGGAACTGGGCATCGATCCGGCGACCGTCGGCGCCGTCGTGTCGCTGGCCGCCGCTGGGGGTCGCACAATCTCGCCGGTGTCCGCGGTCGGCCTGATGTGCGCCGCGATGGCCGACGCCAACCCGCTCCTGATGGTGCGCCGCCTGCTCCTGCCCGTCCTCGCAGGACTCGCCGCCGTCGTCCTCGGGGCGATCTTCATGGCAATGAGTGGCTGAGTCCCTATAGTGGATGGTGGATGGTGGGTGGTGGATGGTGAAG
>DASPXY010001415.1:0-2059 GCA_035637055.1 Gemmataceae bacterium
TACCCGCTATCTCCGCCAGTTCGAAGGCCATGTCGATTCGCCGGCCCCGCCGGTGGCCGCGCCATCGGCGGTGAAATGAAGCGCTGACCGCTCAGTCCAGGCCCTCGGCGCCTGTGCCCCCGCGGTCCGCGGGACCGACTACACCACTCGCTGCGACGACGCGGGCGCCACCTCTATCTACACCGAGCCAAAACCCGCGAACTCGCGCATTGGCTCAACGCGCACCCGAGGTCCACGTCCCTGGCCTCCGCCGCCCTGGTCCACAGTGGATGCGAAGCCCTGAGAATCAACAGAGCGGTGGCTTTCCTCTGTCAGGTCCTCGGTGACGGTGCCACCGAACGGGTCGGGGACCAGCTCATGCAGGCCGCCCGGCAGGGGGCATGCCTGCACCTGTCCGTTCCCCGGCCCTCCCAGGTGACAGGTCTGCCGCTGCTCAGAGCCCGCCCGGACACCCGGCACTGCTCCGATTGACGCGCGGTCGTACTGGGCGCGCGGAGCGGCGACGATGCCGCCTCCTCGCGCCCAGTGACCGTGGCGTACGCCGTGAGGCAAGAGGTTATGGCGTCCAGGGGGCGCTGACGGCCCAGCTCACGTCGGCCGCCCACGAGGCGGTGGCGTCGAAGGCGTTGGAGCCGCCGTTGCTGGCGATATAGACGGTGTTGTTGAAATGCCGGATGAACCTGGTCGGGAAGTTGAACGCGGCGAACGAGGTGCCCTGGCCGCTCTGGCCGGCTTGCGGGCAGAACGTCGCGTCGGCTCGGAACAGCGCCGAGCCGTCCATGGGCTGCCGGCGGAGCTGGAAGTTCTGGTGCCGCAGGAAGTCGCCGGGGAAGTTCCTGGACTCGAACGAGACACACGAGTTACTGGCGAGACCTCGGCGCACGATCCACGACGAGTCGCCCTTGTCGACGGCTGAACTGCTCGAGGAGACCACCGAGGTGACCGCGTTGTTGTTCTGGTGCCGGATGTAGCGCGTGGTGTTGCCGGAGGTCGTCGCGCGCAGCGAGAGCGTCGAGCCGGGGTTCAGCGTGCCGGCCGCGACCGGGCTGGGTGCGCCGTAGCCGACGGAGACGATGTTGGCCTGTACGGAGTTCTCGGTCGCGTCGGAGGGCAGGCCCGCGGTCATGACGCCTTCGAAGAACGACCAGATGGCGCTGTTGCTGTTGTCACCGCCGATGCCCAGGATGATCGCGCCCTCCTTGCGCATCGGGGAGTACCCCCCGGGGGACGTCGGGAGCGCTCCGGAGTAGCGGGTGGCCAGGCCACCCGATTGGGCGTTGCCGTCCTTGGTGGCGAAGAAGTTCGTGCCGTTGTTCTTCAGCACGGCCGTCACGAACGGCGCGCGGTTTCCGGTGTTCGATGTGTTGGTGCTGCGGCCGAGGTTGGACTGGAACAGGCCGTTTTCCAGGTCGGCCATGACCCACGGGCCGGCGCCGTTGCACGGCGGGAACCAGCACAGCGTGCCGAAGTAGACGGCGTCCATGCGGCCGTTGCCGTTATCGAGGTTGTTGGTCTCGGCGTTGCCATAGTCGAAACAGCACCCGCTGTTGAAATGCGTGCCGGACGTGACCATGTACATGCCTTCCGGCTGGCTGCCGGTCGCGATACCCGAGGTGGAATTGTCGCGATAACCCATCACACCGGAGAACGACGCGCCGTAGACGGTGCGCCCGCCCGCGGTCACCGGCAGCGCGTCCGCCGGTACGGGGTTGTCCTGGCCGCCGACCCCGCCGGGCGGCGCGGGTGTGAGGTCGTTGTGCCGCGACGTCTGGTCGAAGATGATCGTGATAACGCAGGTGGTGTTCGCGCAGAACGAGTCCTGGGCCGCGGCGTTGGCGAAGCCGCCGGCTCCGATAACACCGATGTTGGTCGTGGCGTTGTCCGAGGCGCGGCGCACCTGGTAGAGGTTGCCGCTGTACGCGCCGAACAGCGCTCGCGTGGTGCTGTGCGCGGCGACACACGGCGTGCCGCCGGAGGCGTAGATGTCACACGGGCCTGTCGCGGCCTGCGATGTTCCCGGCAGGCCCAGCAGGGCGCCGGCGACGAGCGCGACCGTCGC
>DASPXY010001416.1:0-2606 GCA_035637055.1 Gemmataceae bacterium
ACCCCCAACCTCTCTCGCGCAACGGAGCGTGGCGAGGACGACGGGGCACGAACTCATGGGGGGAAGCGATGGATAAGGGGATCGTTTACGTCGGCATGGACCTCGGCACCTTCAAGACCTCGGTGGCGTCCTCGACCGGCATCCGCAACGTGCTCCACACCGCCGTTGGCTGGCCGCGCGATCACGTCGCCCGCACCATGCTCGGTCGAGACGTTGTCTTCGGCAAGGACGTCGTCGAACACCGCCTGGCTCTCAACGTGGTTCGCCCCTTCGAGCGCGGCATGCTCAAGTACAACACCGCCAAGGACGCCGGCGTCAATCCCGCGGAGGTCGAGCGGCACAAGGAGGCCGCACGCCTGTTGGTCGAGCACGCCGTCGGTCTGACACGCCCACCCAAGGGCGTACCCATCTACGGCGTCATTGGCGCCCCGTCGCGGGCCAACGTCGGCAACAAGCGCGTTGTCTTCGAGGCCGCCCAATCCTCTTTCGATGCTGTCATGATTGTCTCCGAGCCGTTCACCATCGCGTATGGCATGAATCGTCTCAGCGATACGCTTGTGGTGGACATTGGTGCCGGCACGGTAGATCTGTGCCCGGTCTACGGGACTTTCCCGTCGGAGGAGGACCAGGTCACGCTGCCCATCGGCGGCGACTTCATCGACGATCAGTTCTACAATCGCCTGCACGCCATGTACCCCGAGGCGCAGCTGTCGCGGAACATGGCGCGCGAGATCAAGGAGAAGTACGGCTTCGTTCACGACGTCAACGAGAAGGCGGTGGTGTCGCTGCCGGTCAATGGCAGGCCGCGCCAGTTCGACGTGACCGTGCCGCTGCGCGAGGCGTGCCGCAGCCTGGTCGGGCCAATCATTGAGGGGTTGCGAACGCTGATCGCCCGCTTCGACCCGGAGTTCCAGCAGCGCATGCTGCAAAACATCGTGCTGGGAGGTGGCGGCAGTCAGTTGCGCGGCCTGGACCGGGTGATCGAGGAGGGGCTGACCGAGTACGGCGGCGCCAAGGTGCGACGGGTCGGCGACGCGGTCTTCGCCGGCGCCGTCGGCGCGCTCAAGTTGGCGATGGGCGTGCCGCCGGACTGCTGGAACGGTCTGAAGTGTCCCCGCCCGGAGATGGCCGCTCAGCTGGCCGCGTAGCAGGTCCGTGGCGCAGGTGTCTCGCCTGGAGTTAAGAGGCAGTACCAAAAAGGCGAGCGGCGCGGCGTGAGCCCGCCGGTGAAGCCTTCACCGGCGGGCTCACGCCGCGCCGCTCGCCTACCAAGTTACAGACTCTCATGGCGACACAAGCCCGAAGCGCCAGCGAGGGAATGACTCCCCCTCGCTGGCGCTCCGGGCTTGTGTGTATCTCAGGGCACCGGGTGGGGATACTCCGTCGGCACCACCAGCCGCTCCAGCCGGCGCTCACCGCGCAGCATCATCACCAAAGCCGGCTGCTCTACCGGCAACTGCGTTAGTAACTTGTGCAGGTCGTCCACGGTGGTTGTCGGTTGCTCCCCCAGCGACACAATCAGATCGTCCTCCAGAATACCCGCCTGGTCCGCCGGTCCCTCCGACTCCACCGCCATCACCTGCACCGCCCCCTTCTGCGTCAGGTCGAACTTCCGCGCCAGTTCCGGCGGCAGCGGTACGTTGCGCGCGTGCAGGCCGAGATAGCCGCGCACGACCCGGCCGTGCTTCATCAACTGCGGCAGGATGTGCTTGGCCGTGTTGATCGGGATGGCGAAGCATATCCCCTGCGCCGGCATGATGACCGCCGTGTTGATGCCGATGACGTGGCAGCGGCTGTCCACGAGCGGGCCGCCGCTGTTGCCGGGGTTCAGCGCGGCGTCGGTCTGGATGACGTTATCGACAAGGTGGCCGCTGACGCTGCGCAGGGTGCGCCCCAGGGCGCTGACGACGCCGGCGGTCACCGTGGACTCGAAACCGAGCGGACTACCGATGGCGGTCACTAACTGGCCGACGCGCAGCGCTGCCGAGTCGCCGAGGGCGGCGTGCGGTAACTTCGACTCCTCGGCCTGCACGACGGCGAGGTCGGTCCACGGGTCGGCACCGACGAGGTGCCCCGCCAGTTCGCGGCCATCGCTCAGGCGGACGCGCAGCCGCTCGTTGTTGTGGACAACGTGAGCGTTGGTCAGCAGGAAACCGTCGGGGGTGAACAGGACGCCGGAACCCGAGCCGCCGTTGCGGCCGCGACCGGCGCGCAGGTTGACCACCGCCGGCCGCAGTGTCTCGGCGACGCGGACCACGACGCGCGAATAGGCGTCGAGGGCATCGAGTTCCTCCCGCGGCGGGTCGGGGGGCGACGGCCCGCGGACCGGGTCGGAGCCGTTGCTGATGAAATGTTTCCAGAATCGCGACATGGGTGGTTGCTCCTCGGAAGAGATCAGGGCTGCTTCATTGTAAGTGGGGCGGTCAAGTGGACATTGCCTTGCCGCGGCAGTTCGGGTATGAGCCGCCTGCATGGTCCGGGCGAAAATGGCCTGGTGGCATGGCGAATTCCCGAACCTCGGAGGCGAGGCATGAAGCGGTTGTTGTTCGGCTCTGTGCTGGGAATCCTGGCAACCCTGGTAGTCCTGTGGTGGCCAGGCGATTCCG
>DASPXY010001417.1:0-4847 GCA_035637055.1 Gemmataceae bacterium
CCCGGTCCGTGGAGGAGGTCAGACGAGCGATGAGCACCTTCATTTCTTCGATGTCGGAGTAGGGTGGCAGGGGTTCGTAGGTGGTCGGCACGCGAAACACCCAGGCGACGCCGTCCTGCTTCGCCACCAGCTGCGCCAATGTCCTCTGAATCGGAGCCGCTTTCTCCTCTTTAAGGCGGGCTTCAAGCAGCGGCAATGCCCGCCTGGCGAGCGCCGTGATGTCGTCGCGGGCCTTCGCCGAGGTCCTGGATTGGCTCGCGAGGCTCCAGAACAGGTTGTACAGGTTCCACACCACTTGCTGACGAACCGTTTCCTCCGCGTGGCCGAGATGGCGCAGGTTGGCCTCGACGTAAGCCGGTCGATCTTTCGGCAGGTCGTAGAGGAGTTGGGCGAGCCGTGCGGGCTGCTTCTCGGTCGCGATTGCCTTGAGCATGGCGGTGGTGACTCGGTCGGCGTCGCGCGCTTGTAGCACAGGCTGCAGCCGGTAGCGTGCGGGATGATCGAGCCATTTGCTCCAGAACCTGTCAACGTCAAGAAGCCGCGTCTGGATCAACACCTCGATGGCACGGGCCACCAGCTGCGAATCGGTCCGCTCGGCAATGGCGTGCAGTTCGGCGACCAGTTTTTTGTCCGGTTTGGCGAAGAGTTCCTCCAGAGCCTCGCGCCGCAAATCGAAATCGAGGTGTTGCAGGAGTCGGAAAGTCGCATTCGGTCGCTTGCCGCCGAGCAGAGCCTCAAAGCCTTCCGTCAGTTCGAGCGGCTGCACCGCCGAGCGCCATTTGCTGGAGAAAAACCACAACGCCGAGGCGGACGCATCCTGCTGCTCGCCCCCAAGGTCCCGGCCCCACTGATGCGCGAGCAGGCGCCCCTTCGTGTCGGTGCTGATGGGTAACCGCCCTCGCTTGATGGCCTCTTCAACAATGTTTGCCTCGCCCCGAAGGATTCGGCCCGGCAGAAACCGTAGCGTTCCATCTTTCTTGGTGAAGCGACCGACCGCGACGCAATCCGCTTTCAGAAGTTCATCGAGCGTGGCCGGCGGCACGTACTCGCCCCGCGCCTGGAGCCCGAAGGCCGCCAGCAGGAGCAACGAGGACAACCCCTTGCTCCAGTAAACTATTTTCGACATTAACCATCTCCTTTGTGGAGCAGAAGCGGACCAGCTTGGATTGAGCGACGGATGCTCGGACCAGCACCTCTTCTTCGACGAGCATCCGGCCCGTGACTAACGATCGCTGCTCGGCAGGTGCGCCCGCAGCGACAAGGCGGCACCAACGGTTCATACGAAAAAAGTTGTGCGGACGATCCGCCCGTGGTAATTGGTGGAGCACGTATCCGGTGGGCCGCTGCAACACCCTATTTGATATAAATTACCTGCTCTATAGAGGAAAATCCTACGTGGATAAGAAGCTCTACGTCGAACGCTGGCTGCTCATGGTCAAGGACGCGCTGGCCGCCGCCAGCCTCGACGCCCACGTGCGGGCGCTCGACTTCAAGGGGGGCAAGTTCCTCGCCCTGGAAGTGCATCAGGGCGACGAGGCCCTTGAGTTGCGCTACCAGAAGCGCTGGACCGGCGCCGGCCAGGTGGCGGTGGCCACGGGCGCGACCATCACGGCCCAGGTACGCCAGGTCCACGAGCAGCTGTTGCGGCAACACCGGCGCCTGTTGGAAAATGGCTTGCGCCGTTTTCTCCGCCGCTCCATCGGCCTGCTCGCAGCGATGCAAGCCGCCTTTCGCGACGATGCCGAGTTGCCCCGCCGCTACGAGACAGCCCTCCGCGAACTGGGCGGACTGGCGGGGGCACGTATGGCCGCCGTCGTGCGGAGGCGTCCCGGTCTCTTCCTGAAGTATGAGGTGCTGCCCGCCGTGGCTCTCAAGGAGGGCAGCGCGATCCGCTTCGCGGGGCTGTCGCGCGGCCAACTCGTCGATGTCACGGGGCTTATCAAGACCGAAGCGTCCAAACCCGAGGAAGGCCGCGAACCCGGTCAAACCACGGGGTTCCGCACCATCCAGACCGCGTCGCAGTTGCCGCCCAAGGAAGGCGTGGAATTGCTGGCCCCAGGGGCCGCTGCCGTTGGCGCCGCTGCGATGTTGCCGCCCGGAGCTGGGCCGGGGAACGAGGGCGGCGCGGACCAGACTGCCCAGGTGGTCTCAGGGAAGTCCTCCGCCCTGGCCGACGCTTCCTGTCCCAACGTCGCTTGTGCCTCGGGTGATTGCGCCGCCGCCGATTGGGGCAGCGTGGATTGCGGCAACGTCGATTGCAGCGGCGCCCCCGACTGCTCGTAATGAGGAGGCGAGCGCTCATCCTGCGCGGTGTGCTGCTGTTCCTGGTGCGCTTCTATCGACGGCGCCTGTCGGGCCGGGGACCGCTGGCGCGCGTGCGCTGCACCTTCGCCGGTATGGAATCTTGCGCTGCCTTCGCCGAGCGCATCCTGATCGAGACGCCCTCCACCTTGCAGGCGGTCCGCCGCATCCTGCGCCGCCTGTCGCGCTGCCGGCATCTGTCGCTCTATCGCCTGCCAAGTGGGCGACTCGGCTGGGGAAGCGACTACGACGCGGTGCTCACTGCCTCTTCACCCCTAGAGGGAGCCCGTCGGCTGGAGAACTCGCTGGCGGAAGATGGGGAAGGCGGCTCGGTACGGGCTGCCGTTCACAGGGCCGCGGCGCTGGTGACCGTTGCTGCCGCGACGGTGCCGCACCAGGCCGCGGCGGCTCCCTTGCCGGTGGTGCGCGACAGCAATGCCCTCCAGCAGACGTTCCGCCGGCGCTTCCGCGGACACTGCTTGCTGGCCGCCTTTGCCCTCACCAGCGGAACGATTGCCTGGCTCGGCGACTGCGGCGCTCTGGCGGTCGTGGTCTGCCTGATCGCGCTTCTGGGATTCGTGCGGGCCAGAAGCGCGCAAGCAGTACTGCGGCGGCTGGAATGGCTCGAAGTGCTGGCGTCCATCGAAGGCCCTGGCGCCTCCGTCGCGCCAGGGTCCAGCGAGCCTCACTTGATCGCCAATCACGATCCATCCTATACACGATCTGGTTAAGGCTGTCCGGCTCCCCTCGCCCCTGTACTCGGGGGCGAGGGGAGAAGCAGACACGTTCAGCCGGACCGTGAAGTAGGGCCTTTACAGACCCAACGCATTCAGGATCGTGAGCAGGTTCAGCGAGCCTCCCGGATTGAGGAGATTGGCGACATTGTAAAGCAGATTGCCGAGGATCTGGCCGTCGCCGGTCTGGGCGAGCAACTGGGCCTGGATATTACTGGTCGTCACAATCAGCCCCAGCAGGTTGACATCGACCGGCGGGGTTGTGCCGTCGTTCGAGGCGATGGCGAGGTTAAGGATCGGCGCCGAGGCCGTGCCCGTTTGGTTGACCAGGTTGGGCAGCGCCAGCATCTGCAGTACCTGGCTGAGCGAACTCACCGCGTCCGCCGACAGGACCAGGCTCGACGCATTCAGCACGCCCACCACCTTCGCCAGCAGAGCGTTCAGGTTCGCGTTGAGGGTGGTCAAGTTCTGCGGGGTCGCGCCGAGGGTGTTGAGCAGAGTCGTCAGCACATTCCCGAGCAACAGGCCATTGCCCGTCTGGGCGTTGGCGTTCACCTGGATCTGCGTCGTCTTGAGCACCAGGCCGAGCAGGTTCACGTTGATCGGCGCCACCGTCAGGCTGAGGATCTGCTCCTGGCCATCGAGTGTCGGCGCAGGCGGCGATGGCGAACTGGCGATCCCTGGGATCTGGGCGTTGAGCTGATTGAGCAGGCTCTGCAAGCGGGCGTTGATGTCGTTGAGGGTCAGCTGGCTGGGCAGCGGCGGGTTGAACAGGTTCGCCAGGTCGGTGACGACGTTGCCGAGCACCAGGCCCTGGCCGGAGGGAGCCGTGATCGTCAGATGGATCGGGCTGGTATCGACCAGGGCCCCCAGCAGATTGAGATGGACCGGGGCAATAAAGACATCGAGGACCGGCGTAGTGGTCGTTGTCGTCGAGGAACTGAACGGCCCAGAGGTGGTATCGACGCCGCTGACCGTCAAACTCGCCGAGTTCAACAGCCCGACGACACTGCCGAGGACGTTGTTCAGGGCGTTGTTGACTCCCTGCAAATTGATCAGACCGGAGACCGTCGTTAGCAGATTGCCGAGGAGTTGCCCCTGTCCGGGCTGGGCGGAGACGTTGACCTGAATCTGATTGGTCTGGACCTCCAGGCCCAGCAAGTTGCTATCCAGCGGGTTCAGATTCAGGCTCAGGAGCGCCCCGTCGGGCGCTGCCGGCACCGCCGGCGTCGTCAGCGGGTTAGCGGCCAGCGATTTGAAATTGCCGACGACGGGCTGCCAGCTGGGAGCGCCGTAGGCGAACTGTCCCGCGTCGGGGGCGCCCGCGCTGAGTTCGTTGCGCAGATACCACGTCGCCGTTGCCGGATCGAACACGCCGATCCCTCCTTGCCATTGCCCGTCCAGTCGCCGGTGAAGGCTTGCCAGCCTGGAGCGCCGTACTGGAACTGGCCGGCGTCGGGAGCGCCGGCGGTGTTGCTGCTGCGCAGGTGCCAGGTTGCGGTGGTGGGGTCGAAGACGCCCGGCTGCGCCGGCTCGGTGGCGGTGTGGAGCAGCAGGTTGAGGGTGATCTGGCTGGGCAGGGAAGCGGGGACGGTTCAGTCCTCAAGGCGCTCAAGGATGGGGACATAGGGGCGGCGTCCACGGCGCCGCTCAGGACGGCGAGAGTTGAATACGCTCCAAACCATAGGTCACATCTCGGTAAAGAGGAAGGACTGGCCGCCGCGCGAGCCCGGGACACAAACGGCGAGGCGCGCAACCTCTCCGCTCCGCTCGAAGGGTGCCAGTTCGGGTTGGTGAATGGGTGAAGTGCTT
>DASPXY010001418.1:0-5867 GCA_035637055.1 Gemmataceae bacterium
GCGACGGTCGCGCAGGAACGGCCAGTTGCGGCGAATCTCCTCCTGACGGCGCGGGTCGCACTCGGCGATGACGATTTGCTCCTCGCCCTGTGCGGCGCGCTGCAGGAGCGTGCCGAACGGGTCGCTGACGAACGACGCCCCCCAAAACTCCAGCCCGCCGTCGGCTGGCCCTTCGTGGCCGACACGATTGACCGCCGCCACGTAGACGCCGTTGGCGACCGCGTGCGAGCGCTGGATCAATTCCCACGCCTGATGCTGGGCCGTGCCGTACTCTGCCTTCTCGCCGGGGTGCCAGCCGATGGCAGTCGGATAGAAAAGCACCTGCGCCCCGCGCAGGGCTGTCAGCCGCGCTCCCTCGGGGAACCACTGGTCCCAGCACACCAGCACTCCGATCCGCCCATAACGGGTGTCGAAAGTGCGAAAACCGGTGTCGCCGGGCGTGAAGTAGAATTTCTCGTAGTAGAGCGGGTCGTCGGGAATGTGCATCTTGCGATAGATGCCCAGCAGGCTGCCGTCGGCGTCGAGGACGGCGGCAGTATTGTGGTAGACGCCCGCGGCCCGGCGCTCGAACAGCGAGGCAATGACAACCGTGCCGGTCTCGCGTGCCACCTTGCCGAGACGTTCCGTGGTTGGGCCGGGGATCGACTCGGCGCGGTCGAAGTTGCTCGGATCCTCGCGCTGGCAGAAGTACGGCCCCAGGAAGAGCTCGGGCAGGCAGACGATTTGCGCCCCGGCATTGGCGGCTTCGCGGATACGCAAAGTCGCCTTCTCCAGGTTGGCCTCCGGTTCGCTGTGGCAGCGCATCTGCACCAGACCGATAGTGAAACTGTTGCGCGACATCGATGGCATGGCGGCTGTTTTCCTTCGGGGACGTCTGGCGCGGGATTGTCGTTCGGGCTACCATTTCATTGTAGGCAAACCGTGAAGTATTCACCGACGCGGAGGAAATGTGACCGATTCCAAGTGGCTCACCAGCGAAGACGCCCAGGACATGCTCCGGTGTCTCATCCACCAACACAACTGCCACGGCCGCACGGCGGGTCGGCGGAAACTGCGGTTGTTCGGCTGCGCGTGCTGTCGCCTCCGCTGGGAATCGATGACGGATCCACGCAGCCGGGCGGCGGTTGAATACGTCGAGCGCTTGGCGGATGGTGAGGCAGACGTTGCGTTGGTCGAGGAGGTGTTGAACGAAACGCGCATGGCCTGCAGCGCCATCCACGACCCGTGGATCGTCTCCGGCAAGTGGCACAACGGACCGGATGAAGTGGCCGAGGCGAAAGAGCAAGGTGAGGCGGCGGAAGCCACTCTCAAACTGGTGCATGAACTTCCGTACCAGTCCGCCTGCGCCGATCCCGCCATGCGGTCGTATGTCGGCGAGGGGACGCCGGGATCGGAGCAAGAGCAGCGGCATCGCGCCTGGCGCGGACGGATCCGACGGCTGGCCTGTTTGCTCCGCGACATCTTCGGCAATCCGTTCCGGCCAGTTGCGTTTGACCGTGCCTGGCGCTCGGAGTCGGCGGTTGCCCTGGCCCGCACCATGTACGAGTCGCGGGAATTCTCGGCCATGCCGATCCTGGGCGACGCGCTCGAAGAAGCCGGCTGCAACAGTCCCGAGATACTCGGCCACTGTTGCGGCTCGACGGCTTTTCATGTCCGTGGCTGCTGGGTGGTCGATCTGGTGCGAGACGTGGTCTGAATTGGTCGGAAGCCCGACGCGCCAGCGAGGACGGTCCTCGCTGGCGCGTCGGGCTTCCTGGAGAACGCTTACTGGTTGCCGCCAGCGCCGGTCGTGGGAGGCGGGGCCGGATCGCGGCCGTTTTCCCAGCGGCCTTCCAAGCGCTGATAATCCGGCGGCACGAGATTGCTGCCGCGGTCGCCGCCGGCCCAGCCCTGGATCTGATTCGGCCGGCCGCGCGCGTGGCTGCGCTCCTCCCACCGCCGTGCCCAGCTGTCATCGGCGATCACCGGGCGGCGACGCTCGCCATCCCAGAACAGCACCCGCCCTTGCCGATAGCTCAGCACGCCCATGTTCACCGTCGTAAATGCCGCGGCGCCCAGTTCCGGCGTGCTCCACGTGTTGCGGTTGCGACTGCGGACGCAATCCAGGAAATTGAGCCAGAGCGCCGTCGTGTCGTCGCTCTCCAGCGTCGTCGGAATGACGCGGGCGGCGCTGTCGAGAGCGGCCTGCGGGCCAGTCGGCCGGTTGCCGAGCTGCTGCGGCAACACATTGAGGTCCATGCCCGAGCCGCGGCGCACGCGACGATCACCCTGCTGCACCGTATGCGGCGTGAACCGCAGCGTCGCCAGGCGGCCGCGAATCACCTCGTCGAGCTGGTAGTCGTTGATCATCGTCGCACTGATAATTAGCTGGCAGCCCTCGTCATAGTCGGCGACCACCGTGGCCACGTCCGGCACGTCGCGGCCGTCGTACTCCAGGTAGAGGCCGCCGGCGCCGACGACGCGCTTCGGGTAGCGCACGCCCATCGCCGCGATCATGTGTGTCGTTTGATGCACGAACAGGTCGGTGAACATGCCGCCGCCGAAGTCCCAGTAGCAGCGCCACTGGGCGAACACCGCGCGATCAAACGGCCGGGCGGACGCGAGCGGCACACCGGGGACGACCGAGAAGCGATGGCCGACGAACATGTCCCAGTCGATCGTTGCGGGCGTCATCTGGCGGGTCAGCGGGTAGTAGCGCCACTGGCCGACGATCGAATTGCGGTAATAGCTGGTCTGGGCCTGGGCGACGTGGCCGATGTCGCCGCGACGGACCATCTCGTTCGCCAGACGCCAGGTCGGGTCCGCCATCGACTGCACGCCGACGGTCATCACGACGTTCGCCCGGCGGGCGGCATCGACGACGGCCTGGGCCTCCTCGATGGTCTTGGTCATCGGCTTTTCGCAGTAGATGTGCTTGCCGGCCGCGGCGGCGTCGATCGACATACGAGCGTGCCAGTGGTCCGGCGTGGCGATGCAGACGGCGTCCACCTCGCGCAACTCGAGCAGGCGGCGATAGTCCTTGGTGACGTGGGCGCGGTCGTCACGCTGCAAGCCGCACTTGCGCGCCGACGGATACAGGCCGCGACCGGTGCCGCGTCCGAGCGCCTCGTCGCCGTCCCAGACGTCGCAGACGGCGACCGGAGCGACGCCGCGGTTCTGCCGGGCCAGGGCGGTGACGACGTCGATGTGCTGCTGGCAGCGGCCGCCGACGCCGAGGAACGCTATGCCGATGCGCTCGTTGGCGCCCGGAACCTGGGCGTAACTGGCGGCGGTCAGCGTCAGCGCCGCTCCGCCCGTAGCGGTCGTTTTGAGGAAGTCACGGCGGTTGACATTCGGTTGGTCCACGATCATTCCCCTCCCAGAAGAGTGTTTTGAAAGCAGCGCGTGCGCAGGTTACAGGTAGATATAGCGAAGGAGGAAGCAGAAGCCCACGGGACGCAGCCCGTGGGCTTGGGGATGGTCATTTCCGTTTCTGCGCGAGGAACCACTTGTACAATTCATCGTTTCCGTAGGCGCGGTCCCAACTGTTGTGGCCGACGCCGGGATACTCATCGTACTTCGGATCGCCGCCGGCCGCCTTGATCGCCTTGATCATCGCCCGCGAGCCCTCAACCTTGACCGCAGTATCCTTGTCGCCGTGGAAGCACCAGCAGGGGACGTCCTTGATCTTCGCCGCCTGTTTCGCGTTCCCAGCACCGCAAATCGGCACAATCGCTGCCCACTTGTCGGGATACTTCGTCGCCAGGCTCCAGGTGCCGAACCCACCCATCGATAGGCCCGTTAGATAAATCCTTTTAGAATCGACTTTATAGCTTTTCTCGACCTCGGCAAGGATGGCCAGGGCGCGTTGCGCGTCGGGCGAATCGGCCTGCCAGGTACGTTTCTGCGACTGTGGGATCACCACCAGAAACGGGAACGTCTTTTCCTGCTTCTTGATGGCGGGGCCGATGCCGACCTCGACCGGCTGCTTCTTGCCGCCCTTGGTTTCGCCGGCACCGTGGAGGAAGAGGATCAAGGGATAATCCTTGTCGCCCTTGTAGTCGTGAGGCACGAACAGCACGTACTTCGATTCGCTCCCGTCGGCGTCCTTGTGGGTGCGTTCGAGGAAGCCGCGCTTCGCATCGTCGCCAGCCTGACCATTGGTCAGGGCGAAACACAGCAGAACGCCGACGGCCAGGATCGTGCATTTCAGGGCAATCATCCAGGAACCTCCGCTCACGGGCGAGCAACACAGGGGTGATACCGCTTACTTGATCGGCGAGTAATCCGTCGGGTTGAGGAAGATGGACTCGACGCGCTGAACGAGTGGGCCGTCCTTCTCCGAGGCTTTTTTGGCGGCTTGCCAGTCGGGGTCGTCGCGAAAGGCCTGCCAGCTTTTGTCGGCCGCTGCACGGCTGGGAAAAGCGAGGATGTAGACCATCTTCTACGCCGCGTCCTTGGCGTCGATGGGGCTCCAGAAGCCGATGAGCGTCATGCCGTGTTTCTGGAAAAGTTTGCAGGTGTGTTCGCGGAAGCCTTGGTGCAGTGCCTCCATCTTCCCCGGGTGGGCGTAGTACGTCCGCATCTCGAACACGCGCATGTCCACTTTCTTGTCTCCCCTGTTCTCCCCGGCTGAGCATACCGCTAGGCCCAGCGCGGCGCAGGCCAGGACCAGAACTCCTCTGCCGAACGTCTTCATGTGGCCTCCGAGAAATGGCGAAACCCGTTGCGAGCCCGGGGGAGTCGTTATCGGCCGACGCGCGGCGCTCGTCAAGTTGCCCCGCTTGACTCCGCTCGCCCGCAAGCGGGCGAGCAGTTTCCAGTTGACCTTGCCCGACGCGGCGCCCTCTGGTATCACCCCCGCCCGCAATCCTTGCCACCATGGTCTGCTTTGTTGCCGGGAACGGAGACGTCGGCATGTCCCTGAACTTCGGCCGGAGGGTGCGTCCTGGATCTTGGCTCGCCTGGCTGGTAGCGCTGGGACTGGGGTTGAGGGTCTACCACGACCTCAGCAACCCGCCGGTCTGGCATGATGAGGCGGCGCTGCTGGTCAACGTGATCGGCAAGAGCTTCACGGATCTGCTCGGCCCGTTGTTCTACTCCGAGGCAGGCCCGCCATTATTCCTCTGGCTGGAGCGGGGCGTCGCGCTGACCGTGGGGGACGGCATCTTCGCGCTCCGTTTGTTGTCCCTGCTGGCGAGTTGTGCGGCGTTTGTGGGCGTCATCGCCATTGCCCGGCGTTCGCTGCCGCCGACAGCGGTGTTGTGGCTGGCGATGCTCTTTGGCTGCTCCGACCGGCTGCTGTGGCACTGCTGCGAGGCGAAACCGTACGCCGTCGATGTCCTCGTCGCGGTCGGCCTGCTGGCGAGCTTCGTCAGCAGCAAACGGGAGGAGGCCATCCCCGCCTCGCTATGCCGGCGGCTCCTGCTCTATGCTGCCCTCAGTCCTTTTCTCCTTTTCCTCTCTTTCCCGTCTTGCTTCCTGTTGGGTGGGGCGGCGCTGGCCCTGCTGCCCGCGGTGTGGCGGTCGCGGCGTGGGCACATCTGGGCGGCCTATCTCCTGTTCGGGGTGGTGATGTGCGGCTCGTTCCTGCTATTGGTCGTGGGGCCGGTGCGTGCCCAGAAGAACGACCTCCTGCTGAGTTGCTGGCTGTACAACTTCCCGACGTGGGAGCAACCCTGGCTGGTGCCGTTCGAGGGTGTGGTCCATCTGACCGAGGTCTTCCGTTATGCCAGTGAGCCGATCGGCAATGTCCTGTTCGGCTTCGCGGTGATCGGCGCCGTGAAACTCTGGCGCGACGGACATCGCCGCTTGCTGGGTTTTCTCCTGGCCCCGATCGGGCTGGCGGCGCTGGCGTGGCTGGCGGGACAGTATCCTTTCGGACCGGC
>DASPXY010001419.1:0-4817 GCA_035637055.1 Gemmataceae bacterium
GCCGGTGGCACACTGAAGGCGGTCAGCTTCGAGCGCAGGGCTTCGGGGCGGAAGAGTGGTTTTGCGAGAGCGGGCATCGGACGGGTTCTCCGGCCAGAAACACAACCTGCCCTGCTGCCAGTTCTCAGGGCGAGTGCTTGATTATCACCGAGCAGCAGAAGCCGGTCGAGTGGAAAACCGCGGGAAGTGCTGGGGACACTTTATGGAGGTCGCCATCGCCGTTGAGCATGCGGGATTGATAAGGGGCCGGGATTTTTTGTTAAATGAGGATCGCCAAAGGGGCAATATCGCTGCCCAGCCCTTCCCCGCACGGGGGCGGCGGCAGCGGCCTGCGGCGCGCACCCCGAACGGTTGGACACCGGGGAGGGGGTGTCGGTGGAATGAAATGAGATGAAACGGCGGCCCGGCGCAACCGCTCATGCACCAGGCACTTCCGCCGGCACGTTTCGTCTCACGTCCGGTGAGATCCAACCAACGCGCCGCGCCACGGCAAGGGAGGCCGCGTCGCGATCCCAGCCCGCCGGCGCTCCCCACTTCTCCATTATACCCCCCAAGACGCCCACCGGAACCGGAACGGTGCGCTTGAGCAGCGCTCCCGCGCTGTTGGCCGTCGCTCTCCTGCCGCACTGGTCGGGCTTCCGGACGGTCGCAGCAGACGAGGACCGAACACGGTTGATTCCACATAGCGCTTCCGCCCTTCCTGCGTTAGCCTCCTTCCGGCAGGGCGAGGATAGGCCCTGCCGGTCGTCAATGACGTAAACGCTTTGACCACGGTCTTCCGTGCGCGCAGCACGCTCGGTAAACCTGGCCACCAACCAGGCTAAGAGGATGGCACTAACCAGCCATCAGGTGCTGTGCCGGTAGAGCCGGATCGCCATGAGAGTGGCTTGTCCGTGCTCGACGGAGGCTCGCTGAAGTAATCCTGTCTGGCTCTGTATCCCAGCAGAGTAATCCCAGCGTTCTATCCGATGCGTCCACACGGGAACGTGGGCGACGCGGACATCCTTTGGCGTGTGCGCCAAAGCCGCCATCTTGCAAAGCTGGTGCGCGGTCCTGCCAGGCAGGCCGCAAATCCGCCCGCGGGGTTCGGGCCTCGGTTTCCGAGGTTCGTTCAACGCCGGCCGGCGTGGGGAGCTTCCCTCTGGCGACAGTGGGAAACGGGCGAGACTGGCCCGTGTACTCCGTGAAACGCGGAGACGTGAAAAGCTCAACCATGAAAGGCCCGCAAGGGCTTGCCGGTGAGTTCTCTGGGAGACGACGCCGAAAATGTCACGTGCAGGCCAATAGCGGCCCGTGGTGACGGCGAACGACCCTGGCCGAGGGGTAAGGGAGGAGCTTCTATATTCTGCCCCCTGAAATGGCAAAGCCGGGCTATAAGCGGCCTTGCCGAAACTATGCCGTGGCGGGGGCCCGGACATACGGCCAGCGGTCATCGGGCCCGGTAGCCACGTGACCCAGAAGACGAAGGAGATGGTTAACGCGGGAAGGACTTCAGCGGCCGGCCTGGTCGCCGGTGCGTGGGTTTGGTCCCCCACGTGCTTGAAATGCTGGAGTCTGGGAGTGGGGCCCAAGTAGACAGCCGGGGAAGCCTGTGGCGGGAGCCAGGGGCGGAACCGGGCGGTGCGCGCGGCGAGGCAGTCGCGACCCGCTGGCGTGTCAACGGGTGGTGCCGGACACATGGCCACGACGAAAGGGCTGACTGGCTTTTTTCAGCGTTCGGAAGATCGGGCGCAAGGCTCCATCAGTACGGGGCCTCGCGCCACATTCCTTGGCGGGAGGTGTAGCGGTTACAGGAGGCCCTTTCGGGAGAAAGGGCCTCCTGTGGCGGCGAATGGACGGCGGACGGGCGACGTGTCCCTTGGACACGCCGCCGTCCGGGATGAGGTTCAAAGCACGGTACGCGTATAAATTCGGCGGGGTCGCACTTGGAATATAGCGGCGGCCCGCCGGCGGACCGTTCGAGTGACAGGTTCTCAAGGTAGCAGCGCGGTTTTTTCCTGGGTCGAGAGTTGGATGTTCGGCGAGGGAAGGGCACGAGGCCCGAACTGACCCTTGCGCCTCCCGGGGAAAGTGGTTTTCATCGGCTTGGGGTTGGCCGTCAACAACCCCGCCTTCCGCCACGCCGGAGAGGGGATGGTCTTTTCACTGTATGGACTACCGCTGTGAAGCAACGACGGTCGAGGGGTTCGTGCAGCAGCTGGCCTGCTGCTACCTGCCGCACGGCTACTGGTTCTACGTCAGCGGCTGGGTGCCCGCGGGCAAGGACCCGCGGGCCGTGGACCAGAAACTCCTGGAAAAGTACGGCATCGCCGTCTCTCGCCAGGCGCGGGCCCGGCGAAAGCTGGCCGGCCTGGCCAACCTGCATTACCTCCGCCACGAGCGTCTGTTCGTCCTCCTCGCCATCCACGGCAAGCACCACTTCTTCGAGGAGGAGGAGAGGGTCCGGGACGTCCGCAACCTCCCGCTCCACTTCGCGGGTTACTCCATCACGTACCGGCCCGGAGACTTCAAGGCCAGGGCCGGGGCTGACGGCCCGCCCGAGCCGGACGACAAGTGGCACTCCAGGGTCCAGATCGGCCGCGAGGCGTACCGGGATCTGAAAGCGTACTTCGTGGAGAGGGCGGTTCGCACGCCGGCTGATGTTCTGAGCCGCGAGCTTTACACCGTCCCGTTCGAGCCCTACGCGCGCGTCCGTCAGCAGCTGCTCAACGTCCTCCGGTTGGTGAACAAGGCACGGCGGCGGGCGGGCGACGAGTCGCTACCGCCGACCGTGCTCCGCTACCAACGCCGTATCGTGAAGCCGTTCGACGCGGCCGCGGTGAGAACGAGTTCGAGTCGTGAGGGGGGAACACGAGCGGAGGACCACCGCAAGCCGCGCCGCCGGACCGCGGCGACTGGTCTGGTGTCTCCCCCGCTCACTTTTCGAGAGGAGGAGACGAGATGACGATGTTGTTCTTCCTGGGCGCGGGGTGGTTGGCCTGCAAGTATCCGCTGCCCACCTTGTTGGTCGTGGCGGCCACGCTCCTGTTGAAACACTTTCTTGCTTCCGGTGACCGGCGGTTTTCCGGGTGGTGACGATCCCGAATCGCGCCCGCACACCCGGGGCCGATTTTCGGGGGCCATCTCGAACCGCATGGTCCGACAACTCGATACATTCTCGGCAGCGCATTCCCGGTGTGTTGTGATTGTCAGCCCACGTCGGTGCGGGGAAGAAGCCGGAGAAGAGGGGGCGGCGCCATGTAACCTTTTTGGTGAACACCGGAGTGGGGCGGGCCGCTTCTGGCCGGCGCCGCCCCTCATTCACCCCACCAGGGGGCTGTAGCCCAGGTCCGTCGCCCGCTTGTACAGTTCGATCTCCGAGCAGTGAAAGTCCACGAACTCGGGGATCCCGTTTGGCCCGAGGAAGATTTCCTTCCGTTCCGGGTCGTAGAGGTAGAGGCTCACGTTGCGCGTGCGCCCGTCAGGCAGTACTGTCAGGATCTCGGCCACGATGCCAAAACCGAACGGCCCCTTATGCCGGTCGATCATCAGCCCGTAAGGCTTCTTGAGTCGGACGATGTCGGCCAGCTCCACCTGGGCAAGCCTCCGGTCGAGGTTCTCAAGCTCGTGCCGCAGTTCGCCGGCGGGGTCGCGTTCCGGACCGTGGCGCGCGTGCATCACGGGTTTGCTCCTTTCTGCTTGTGCCGGAGGGACTCCTCCAGAAACCCCGGGTAGTACGTCATGCAGCCGTCACCGAAGGCGTCCGTTTCTACTTCGTAGGTGTCGTGGCACTCAATGCAGCTCACTGTCATGGTTGCGTCGTCGGCGTCGATCACGCAAAGGGTACTGCCGCAGGTACGGCAGCAGCCGTCTTTGAGGTCAACGATCATCGGGGGGTCTCCTTTCGTCGTTGGGGGGATCTTGGGGAAGAGCCAGTGGCTCTCCTCGATGCGGAAGCCGCAGGGCTGGTTCTTGGCCGTCAGGGGCCAGGCATGGATGAAGGCCAGAGCCTCGACGCGGGCCTCCTCGCGGCTCTGGCCCTTGGCGAAGAACCGGATTGGGTCTTGCAGGGTCGTCACATGGATGACGTAGCGCATGCTTCGTTCTCTCCTTGGCCAGGGGCCTCAGTAAGGGCGAGGGATGCCGGCCAACTCACAGAAGCGCAGCGTCTCGTCCCAGGAAAGCTGGCGGGCGAGGTGGCGGCCGGTCGTTCGGTCATGCCAGAAGAGCCGGAAGGCCTCGGCGCCCTCCGCAAAGCAGAAGTGCGCACCGTTCATCCATCGCGGGGGCAAGACTTCGAGCCAGTAGTCGTACTGCTCGGCCGGCACCTCGCCGACCTGCCCTTCGGCGGAGATGCGCCGGACATGGTCGGCCCACTCCTCCCCGCCTGGGGGAAGGGGGACCGCCTCACCGGCCTTGAGCCAGGCGAGGTACTCGGCGAGCGTGACGCGGGGTTGTTCCATCAGGGTTCTCCTTTCGTAACGGGGTAACGGGATTACCGGGTCGTGCAGGCATCCCAGAGGAGCTGTCTGCACGACCCGGCGCCCGCGTGCCCGGGAAAGGCGTCTCTGGTTTGTGGGGAGCGGCCCAGTGGGGGGGGGACGGAAAACCTGGGGGAAACCTTCGCATGGCGCCGCCTGCCTCCTGGGCGGGAGGGGCTGGGCCTCTCTCATCCAACGGCGGGGCGGCTGGCGTCTACCCCGGTCAGGAATGGTGAAACTAGACTTCGGGCGGTTCTATCACCGGGAGTCCTTCGGCGCAAGGAAATGGCGGCAGGAAACGTGGCGGTCTTGTGCAGTTGCCCCAAGGATCAGTATCGTGGCGGTTGCCTGGTGAAG
>DASPXY010001420.1:0-4920 GCA_035637055.1 Gemmataceae bacterium
TTGGAATCGAATCATGTCTCTGAATATTACCCCGGCACAGAAGATCCTCACTAACCCGAAGCGTAAGCGAGGGAATGAGTTCTCGCGATCCCTCGCTTACGCTTCGGGTTAGTGTGACGATCTTCCCTGCCGGAGTAATAAGAGGCGAAGAGGCGCATCTCGACTAATGCGGATCGACAAATTCGCGTTCTTCGAGGTGCGTCGCTTTCCGCTTTCCTGTCCTCCCTCCGTCGCCGCAGCTGCGCGTTCACCTCGCTCTCTTCCGGTCGCGATTGCATGCGGGAGCGGCCCCGAAGACCGCCAAAACAGCAACACCTCAGCCCCTGCCGATCCCGAGGGCGGCGCGCACCCCGAACGCTGTTTGAGGGGAGGGGCTGTCAACGTGCAATGCAATGCAATCCAATTCCCCCCCCCTCCCGCTATTATCCCACAGCGCACACCCGTACATAAGCCCAGAACACCAGCGCCAGCGAATGGGACAGTCCTGTCGCGAGTGCGGGTGCAACCGACCTCTGGTTCGTAGTCCCGCCTTCAGGCGGCATCGCGTGTTCCGCCTGAAGGCGGGACTACGAACAAGACCTCGCTTGTTCCTGCACTAGGGCTCCGCGCTGGTGTGCGGGTGCGTGGACTGGGCAAATCCGTGTGATGGCGACGGTTGTGCCCACGCTTTCTGTCTCGCTCGAACCAGTTCGCCGTGCAGATCCGGTTGATCGGACCCGATGTAGGAACGGGGGCGATGTGCTCATCGTCCGGGGGATGCGGACGCCATGAGGTTCTGCAGATCTTGGGCGGTGCTGTGGCGGAACGAGCTAAGGAGATCCTTGTGACCGCGCCACCTGCTCTGGATCTGAAGGGCGTCGTCTGGGAGGAAACCGCCTGTCCGCTTTGCGGCGCACGCCACGAGGAGGAAATCCTGCGGACGGCCTCGCCCTGCGGCTCGGCCACGTATCGCCTGGTCCGCTGCCGGCGATGCGGTCTCGGCTATCTCAATCCGCGCCCCGACGAGCACACCATTGGGCTGTTCTACCCGGACGACTACCACTGCTATCAGCCGCCGAGCCGCCAGCCGTCGGCGTGGTCGCGAGGAAAAGCGTGGCTGAAGCGACTGGTGATGGCGCGGCGGTTCGGCACGCGCCCGCCGCTGACGCGCTGGCACGAGAAGGCGCTCGCCTGGCTGGGCAGCTGGTGGCTGTCGCCGCGGCCGCACTCGCTGACTGCCCTGCCGTATCACGGAGAAGGGCGATTGCTGGATTACGGTTGTGGCTCGGGCTGGTACGCTCAGCAGATGCGCGAGCTGGGCTGGCAGGTCACCGCGATGGATTTCAGCTCGTACGCCGCGGCTCAGGTGCGCGCCCGTTACGGCATCCCGACGCTGACAGGAGCGTTGCCGCACCCGGAGGTCGCGGCGGGAAGTTTCGACGTGATCACGCTGGGGGCGGTACTGGAGCACGTCCACCGGCCCCGACACCTGATCGCCGCGGCTGCTGCGGCCTTGCGGCCGGGCGGCTATCTCGTCGTGTCGGTGCCGAACCTGGCGAGTTGGGGGTTCCGCTACTTCCGCCAGCACTGGTGGGGGCTGCACCTGCCGCACCATTTGTTGCACTTCACGTCGGACACCCTGCACCAACTGTTGACGGGGCAGGGATTGGAGGTGCGCCGGCTGCGCACGGTCCCACGGCCCGGCTGGATGCAGCGTTCGCTGAAGGCCGCACGGGCCGGCGGAACAGAGGCGAGGCGGCCGCTATTCGTGAGGCTCGGGAAACTCCGCGTGGTTTCGAGTCTGCTGACGCGCTGGACCGGCTGGACGGGAGAGACCGATTGCATCGAGGCCATCGCCTATCGACCCGCCGTTGCCGTTGCTCAGGCTGCATGAATTGGAGTGCGGCGGGGCCTACCGCTGCGGACCTGACTGCTCGTTGAACGGCCGCGGATTGTACACGTCGTCCGGCGCGTACTGCGATTCACCCGCGGGCTGCACAGGAGCCGCCGGCGACGCCGAGAGGTTCCCCGCCGACTGAACCGGCGCGACGGCGAACCCTGCCGGTGCCTGTTTCATCGTCCCATTGACGGCGGGTTGGTTTGGTCCGACCCCGTTTGCGAGAGGGGGCGGCGGAACGGCTGCCTGGGGCGGTGGCGAGGCTTTCGCCGGCCCCGGAGGCATTGCCGGCCGCGACACCGCGACCGGCGCCGCTGTGTCGTCCTTGTGCAGCAGGTGCGGGTCGTTGCTCGGGAGTTCCTCGACCCATTCCCGCAGCGACTGGAACAGCGGCGAGACGCGGCCCGGCAGCGGCGCCACCGCACTACCGCCGTGCGCGCAGACCGACCACACCAGCAAGGGACTGACGGCCGGCTTTTCGAGGTTGACCTGTTTCAGGACAGCGGCGAGATTCTGTTGCAGGCCGCGGCGGTTGAGCGTCGGGTCGGAGCAGCGCACCAGCTTGAATGTTCCGCTGCGGTTGGTGGCGTGACAGCCGGCGCAAGTGTTCATCAGGATGGGCTGGACCCGCGAGGTGAACATGCTGAGCGATTCGGCACTGAGATGGACGTTCGGCACGGGGGGCGTAGCATCGTGAGGCAGCTGTGGGCCGGTCGCCGTGCGCTGAGCCGCCGCGCCTTGCAGCACGGCCCGCAGCCTTTTCGACGCGGCGTGTTCCGGCCTCATGCGGAGCGCGGCGTCCACCTCGGCCAGTGCCAGCGCATGCAGGCCATGTTGATCGCACCAGCGTGCCAGCCGCAGGCGCTCGTCGGGGTCGCGCAGGTTGGCCTGCTTGCACAGGGTCGCAAAAGCGTCATCCCAGCTGGCGCAGAGCCAGAGCACGTTGTCGGCCGGCAGCAGGATCTCGCCGGAGGCTTGGCGGATGCGGTACTGCTCGCCGACACGTTCGATGTCGCCTTCGAGAGCGCGATAGTTCTGCAAGACGAGGACGCGGCCGCTGGTCCGCGAGCGCGGTGTGTCCTGCGCGGACAGCCACGCCGCCAGAAGAACGGAGCCGGTCAGCACGGCCAGAGAGAGTCGAAGGGTAATGGTCATAAGAGGCGGGCTATACGCCCCGCACGGCGCGCGGTCAAGGGCAACCGGCTCAGACCGACCGCAGCGCCAGGACGGTCTGATCGTCCCCCAGAGATGTACCGCCTGGATTCATCGCGACCTCGCTCAGCAGGCCCTGGCAGAGATCTTCCGCGCTGCGGCGGTGGTGCTGCTGATGGTACGCAGCGACGCGGCGGGCGCCAAACGCACGCTGGGCACGGACCGCGGCATCGGTCACCCCATCCGTGTAGCACAGGATCGACCAGTTGTCCCCTTTCAACGAGAGCTTGCCCACTTCCCATGAGTTCTCCAGATCCAGGCCCCACGGCCGCGTCTGGCACTCCTCCGGCACCGGCACCGGCGCCCCGTCCACCAGGACCGACGGCAGCGGATGGCCGGCACAGACCAGGTGCAGCGAACGCTCGCGCAGGTCGAGGTGGCCAACGATCCCGGTGACGAACATCTCGCCGCGCGCCTGATTGATGACGTCGTCGAGGCCCTGGAAGACCGACGCCCACGGCAAGCCGAGCGACAGCCCCATGCGCAAGGCCGAACGCACCGCGGCCATCAGCAGGGCGGCCGGCATGCCGTGACCCATCGCGTCGGCGATCACAAACGCGATGGTGTGCGGTCCCGTTCTTATGAGGTCGTAGTAGTCGCCGCTGACGTAGGCACTGGGCAGATTGACGGCGTAGGCGTCGAGGCGCGGATCGACGTCGAACGTGGCGGGGAACAGGTCGATCTGGATCTGCCGCGCCTGGTGCAACTCCTGCTCCATCGCGCGCTGGGTCAGGCGGAGCGCCCCAAGGTGCAGATTGTCCCAGACCAGGCCGGCCATGGTCGCCAGCAGGCTGAGGTAACGCAGAACCGGCTGCGGCACGGGCGCGACCGACGGTTGCCGCAGGTAGACATGGCCGATCACGCCGGCCCGGCCGCGCATGGGAAAGAGCAGACACAGCGGCGGTGAGGGCGAGGGCGTCTCCACGCTGTTGACCTCCTCGGTCCAGCTCTGGATGGAACTGGCGTCCGGGTCGGCGATGCGGCCGTCGATGCGTTCCAGGTCGAAGCCGCTCGCGGGGGCCCCGTCCTGCAGGACGAGTTCCCAGCGGTAGCCCTCCGGCCGCGTCAGGCCGATCGCCACCAGTTGCGGCTGCAGGATACTGCGGAACTCCCGCGCCAGTCGTTCCAGCACGGAGCGAGGGTCGCCCTGGCGAAATAGGCTGCGCTGAAACGCCTGGAGTTGCTCCAACCAGCCGGGATCGTGGACCGAGCCGGTTTCGGTGGTGTCATCGACGACCAGTGCGCCGGCTTCCGGTTCCGGCACCTGCGCCGCCTCCATCAGCATGAGCCAGTATTCGGCGATGCGGAACGGCTTGCGCGGTTCGAGGACGAACTGCTGGACGGGCTTGTTGTCGAGGAAGACGTGGTTGCGGCTGCGGAGATCCTGCAGGAGCCAGCTGCCCTGATCGGTGCGCTGCAGTTGCGCGTGCCGGCGGGAGACGCCGGGGTGCGGCAGATGGATGTCGCAGGTGGGTTCGCGGCCGATGAGCAGGCGCGGGCGATCAAGGGCGACGCGCCGGCGTTTGCCCAGACCGTCCACCAGTTCCAGTTGGTCCATGATGAGGCTCCCTGAAGCCACTTCCCGGATGCCGATGGTCGCCGGAGAGGATCGTCGCCCCGCTATCATACACGGTGGCTTCGGCAGGAGGGAACCGAAATTGCCGTCTGTTTATGGGTCGGCAGCAAGTGTGGGGCTTGTCTTTAGCCCCCTTGAGGGGGCTTCCCGCGTCCGCGGTGTAGGCCCGCCGTTGACGGCGGGTAGGGCGGAGCAGAACCCAGTCCACCCGCCCTGAAGGACGGGCCTACACCGCTGGCGCGGCAAGCCCCCTCAA
>DASPXY010001421.1:0-4838 GCA_035637055.1 Gemmataceae bacterium
TGGTCCCGGCGCTGGCGCTCCGGGCTTGTGTGGTGTGTCCCGTCGCTGGCGCTCTGGGCTTGTGTCAAGCTGTCGCGCTGGCGTAATACCGGCTCCGCGAACACCCGGTCCTCTTTCGGGTCTGCCTGCAACGGCGGCCCCTCCGGCGCGAGTTGCAACTCGATCGGGCCGTCAACCGACTGGCCGGCGATGCGAGCATCGCGGATCTCCCCACGGGCGGCGCCGGTGGTGGACACCTTCCCCTGCTCCAGCGTCAGATGAACGTCGCCGCTCGCGTCGAGGCGCCCTTCAAGTTGCTCCGGCAGCCCCCAACTCTCCGGCAACTGGCGCACGTCCAGGCCGTGGGCGTCGAGCCGGGAGAAATCCAGCTGCGTGACCGCGCCGCGGAAATCGAGGTCGGCGTCG
Organism: Gemmataceae bacterium; assembly: GCA_035637055.1. Lineage (GTDB taxonomy): Bacteria > Planctomycetota > Planctomycetia > Gemmatales > Gemmataceae > DASPXY01. The sequence continues at coordinate 406 of DASPXY010001421.1, forward strand.
ATCTGGAGCGTCCCCTCGTACGCCTGGCCCTTGACGTCGCGCAAGCGCACGACCCCATCCTCAATGACGAGTTTGCCGCTCGCGTTTGTGCCTTTCAAGGCCGCGACGGGGACGGTCACCCGCGTGTCTCTCGGCTCCAACTCGACGCGATAGTGAGTCGTAGCGTCGGCCTCGCGGCGCACGGTCAAGGTGGCCGCGGTGATGCCCTCGGCCTGCACGTCGCGCCAGATGCTGGCCGGCACCAGCGGCAGCGCATCGAGCATCGTCTGAGTGATCTGGATCTGCCCCGCCGTTTTGAGGGTGAGCGCCAACTCGTTCTTCGGCCCCAGCATGCCGTCAAGGATCAACTGCCCCCACTCTGTATTCTCGCCCGTGCCGTGGAGCACGAATCGACCTTCCTTGGGGGAAGCGTCCAGTTTGACGTTTTTGAGGATGATGTCGGGATGGCCTTCCTTGTGCAGGGTGACTTCGCTCTGCTCCGCGTGCAGATGCGGCAGCGATTTCATCCGATCGAGCGGCGAGCCCTCGGCGGACGGACGCCGCCCGGGCAATCGGGTGAGCAGGCGGCCGTCGCTATCGAAACGCAGGGTTACCTTCGCGCCGGTCAACTGCACCTCACTGGGCGAGGCGGTTCCCTTCATCAGGCTCCAGAGCGAGACATCCGCGCTGACCGTCTCGGCGGTCAGCCACGGGGCCTGATCGGGCGCGGCTCCCTCCTCGAACAGCTGGGCGCCGTGGATCGAACTGTGCTTCAGGCCGATGTCCGCCTGACGCACACTCACGGGGCCGCCGTACAGTTCAGTGAGGTGAGCAACAACCTGCTTTGTGACGGCCTGCGAGGTCAGGTATTGACGTGCGGCGAACCAGAGCAGCCCCACGCCGACAAGGATGATTAGCGAGATGCGGAACAAACGGCGCATACGACAGCCTCCTTCCGATCCGCAGGGGTTGGCGCGTTGACGCGGCGTTCGAGGCCGGGGCCAATGCATTATACCCCTCGGGTGTCCGTATTCTGAAGCCGGCGCGTCCTGGAAAGCCTGGCAAAGGCGCACGGAGTTGCCGGTCGCAGGGGCGACAGGGCCGGTAGGGTCAGGCCGGCAGGTGCGCGGGACGCGTAGCCTGGAGAGGAGAGGTTGCAAATACCAGACCAGTCGGACGGAAGTGTGCAGGGCTTCAGGGCGCCGTAGCCCGACTCTCCGAGTCGGGTCTTGATTACCCACCCGACTCGGAGAGTCGGGCTACGGCGTTGCGAGCCGCAGGATGTAGATCGTGCCGTCACCATTAGCAGTCGCGAGGTGGCGGCTGTCGGGCGCGAAGGCGACAGCGTTCACGCCTTTGGGATGCGCCCACTGCAGAAGCACCTTCTCTGTCGCTGCCTGCCAGACGACCAGCCGGCCGCTCTGCCCTATAGTGGCCAGGATTGTGCCGTCCGGCGACAGCGCCAACGAGCGTGCGGTGGCTGCCTCCGGGGCCTTGAAATCCATCTTCACGGGCGGCTCTTTCGTGAGATCCCACCGAGAAACCTGCCCCGCCCGAATGGTGAACAATGCCTTTTCATCCGACGCGAAGGCGAGCCGGTCAGCACGAATGCGCCAGCCAGGCTCTTCCTGCCAGGTGTCCACGCGCCATACGCCGATCTTCCCGTCGGCGAACGCCGCGTACCAACGCTCCTTCTTCGGGAACAGGCCCAGATCGTGAACCGTCGTGGTCCCACCGAAATACCGCACCCGTTTGCTCGTCTCCAGATCCCACAGGGCAATGCTGCCGCTCTCGCCTTCTTTGCCGCCGGCCGCCGGCGCGGTCTGGGCAGCCAGCAGATGACGGTTGTCCGGCAAGACTGCCAAAACCTGGCGCGGTGGGAGAGGGACAGACAGCCACCGTCGCTGCTCTGTCTGCACCTCGAACACCCCCAGGCCCTTGCTGGCGGAATACCCCAGTGCCAGGCGCTTATCCGGGGTCAGGGCCACGGTCCGCATCAGCATCTTCTCGCCTCGAAGCGTGCGGGGCGGCTGGAGTTGTTCCAGATCCCACAGGCGCAGGGTGTCGTCGTCCCCAGCGGAAAGTAGCCGGCTGCCGTCCGGCGCGAAGGTCACGGCAGTCGCACTGGCCGCGTGGCCCATCAGCGGTTGGAGTTCCTTCCCGGTAACGCTCCAGATACGCAGGGCATTGCCCGCCACGACCAAAACCCGGTCCTTGTCCAGAAAGCCGGCCCCTCCCCCTTCGAGGTCCGGGAAGATGGGGCGTTCGTTGAGCGGATTCCTTGTCCAGAGCGACAAGCGGTGTTGCGCGCCTGGATACTTGCGAACGAGGTAGGTACCATCGGGAGAGACGGCAATGGTGCGAGGCTTGGACTTTGCTCTGCTCTCCAAAAGCTTGAGGGGCGACTCCCCGGCCAGGGGCCATAGGTACAGGCCCTTAGCATGCTGCAGGCCCAGCGCCGCCTGACGCACGTACGCGCACGCCAGTCCGACCTCCAGCGGTCCGCGCTGGCGCAGCAGTTTGCCCAGGTCGGTGCCCTCGACGTACTCCATCGCGTAGTACAGAGTCGGACCGTCCTGGCCCGCGTCGTGGACGGTCACAATGTTCGGATGGGCTAGTTGCGCCGACGCCTCAATCTCGCGATAGAAACGCTGCAGTGCCTCGGAACTGCCGGCCCGTTCCTGGCGAATCGTCTTGACTGCGACGACGCGCTTCATGAGGCGGTGCCGTGCCTTGAAGACCTGCCCCATGCCGCCCTGGCCAAGCACGTCCAGGATGACGTACTGCCCCAGCAGCAACTCCCGCCCGCGACCGTCGCGCAGCCTTTCCGCCTGGTATGGTGTCAACCAGCCCCAGTGCAGCAGCACCTCGACGAAGGCCGGCGCGGCAGAGTAACGGTGCTGCAGATCGCGCGGGACCTTGTCCAGTTGCACGGGGTTGAGCAGATGCCCGTCACGCAGCAGTTGCACCAGATCGGTGACGGATCCCGCAGCGGCGCGCGCGGGGGCTGGCGCTGGCGCCGGCACAGGGGGGTCGCTGCCCTGCGTCGCGTCCTCCAGTTCGCGCTGGACCTTGCGGAGGCGCGCCAGGACTTCCTGTTGATGCAGGGGGAAGCGCTGGGCGTACCCCTGCAAGGCGACCGCCTCCCGGCGATACAGGCGCAGGCGGAACTCGATTTCGATCAGGGTCAGGACGGCGGCAGGCTCGTGGAGCAATTCCGGGTAGACGCGCAGGTACTGCTCGACGCGTACCGTCTGGCCCGCCTTGAGGCGGTACTCCAGATCGACGGGAGCGAGTTCGACGAGGGCCGCCAGGCGCTGCGGGCCGCTGGGGGGGAGAAAGTTGCCCAGCAGCGGCGGCTGGGGGCCCTGCCAGGCGCCCTCGAAGCGACTGATGATCTCGCTCAGCTGGTCCCAGGTGTTCAGAAGCTCCCCGGTGCCTCGATTCTTTTCTGCAGACATGAGCGATCCTTATATACCCGACGAGGACAGCCCGAGGCGATTCGTGCGCGCTCGAAAATCTGGGCGGCGCGTCCTCTGGGCAAGTCACTACTCTGGCATGCGCGGCAACGAGTGTCAAGGAAAACAAGGGCACGTAGGCCCGCGGCCGCGGGGCTTGTTCGTAGTCCCGCCTTCAGGCGGAAATGGCTGTTCCGCCTGAAGGCGGGACTACAAACAGCCGTCACGCGTCAGGTTCCGCGAGCCGTGGACAAAGGGCGCGCAGGTCGGCCAGAAACTGTTCCGCCGCGAGGCTGTGGTAGCGGTGGCGATGCCAGGCGACCGCCAGCGTTCGCGCCGGGCTTCCCGCTAGCGCCCGGTACACGATGCCCCTCTCCCCCGCCCGCCGCGCCATCGCCGGCAGGAGCGACACGCCCTGGCCCAGCGCGATCAGCGCCTGCACCGTGCCAATCTGGGCGCTGCGGCACGCGATTCGCGGTTGACAGCCGTTGGTCCGGCAAAAGCTCAGCACCTGCTCGCCCAGGCAGTGCATCTCGCTCAGGAGGATGAATCGCTCCTCATGCAGATCATCGACTGCGACGCGTCGCCGCCGGGCCAGTCGGTGCCCCGCCGGCAGCGCCAGCAGCAACGGTTCGGTCAACAGCGGCTCGACGTGCAGCCGCGGGTCGTCGAGCGGCAGCGCCAGGATCGCAAGGTCAAGTTCGGCCGCCGCGGTCGTCTCCAGCAGGTGTTGCGTCACATCCTCCTCGACGGTCAGTTCGACGTTGGGGTGACGCCGCACGAAGCGCTGCAGTGCCCGCGGCAGCAAGTACGGGGCGATGGTCGGGATGGCACCGACCGCGAGCCGGCCGCCGTCCTGGTTGCCCGCGTCGCGCAGTCGGCGTTCCGCATCCGCCACCGCGGTCAGGATGGCCTCGGCGCGCTCCAGCAACAGCCGGCCGGCGTCGGTCAGCAACACGCGGCGGCCAAGGCGATCGAACAATCGCTGATCGAGTT
>DASPXY010001422.1:0-2010 GCA_035637055.1 Gemmataceae bacterium
CGTCGCCCGGTTCAACCCGAGCCACTGCGCCGCCACCCAGCGATTGCCGTGGACGCGCCGCATCACCTCGTCGAGCAATGCCGGTTCGACGCACTGCAACAACTCCAGGTGAAGGTCGGTCGGCGGGGTCGTCTTCGCACCCTGCAGGCGTTCGAGCAGCCACCGACGCACCGCTGCCGCCAGTTGCTCCGCGGGTGTGGACGGGCCGAGTCCGGGCGACAGCGAGGGGAAGTGTTCCGGCAGCAGCGGGCCGCCACGGGCGACGATGACCGCATGCTCCAGGGCGTTGCGCAACTCGCGCACATTCCCCAGCCAGGGCTGCTCGGTCAGGAAGGACGACGCCGCTTCCGGCAGCGGCAGGGCGCCCGGTTCGAGGCGACGCAGGAAATGTTCCGCCAGAGGGACGATGTCTTCGCGCCGTTCGCGCAAGGGCGGCAGGTGGATCTGAAAGACGTTCAGCCGAAAGAACAGGTCGTGGCGGAAACTGCCCTCCGCGACGCGCCGCTCCAGATCCTGATGCGTCGCCGCGAGGATGCGCACGTTGAGCGACTGCGATTGATTGGCGCCGACCGGCAGTACTTCGTTGTGTTCGAGCACGCGCAGCAGCTTGACCTGCACCGGCAGCGGGATGTCGGCCAGTTCGTCGAGGAAGAGTGTGCCGCCGTCGGCCAGGCTGAGCAACCCCGGTCGGGACTGCGTCGCACCCGTAAAAGACCCTTTGACGTGTCCGAAAAGTTCGCTTTCGACGAGGCCAGGGTTGAGGGCCGCGACATGGACCGGCAGAAAGGGGCGCTCGCGACGGGCGCTGTAGCGATGAATGGCGCGGGCGACGAGTTCCTTGCCAGCCCCCGATTCCCCCGTGATCAGCACCGACGAGTCGCGCGCCGCCACGAGCGCGATCCGCTTGAACACCGTTTGCATGGCGGGACTGCGGCCGACAATCTCCTCCGGCGGCGCAGGCGCGGCGGCGCTGCCGTTGGCGGCAACCTGTCCCTGCACCGCGCGGCGCTGCAGCGCACGGTCGATCGTCTCCATCGCCTGGTCGAGATCGAACGGCTTGGCGAGGTAATCGAAGGCCCCACCCTCGACGGCGCGGACGGCGGTCGTCAGGTTTCCGAACGCGGTCACGACGATGACCGGAGCGTCACCGCTGAGTTGCCGGAGCCGCCCCAGCGCCGACAGCCCATCCAGGCCGGGCAGGCGCACGTCGAGGACGATGGCGTCGGGTCGCTTCCGGGCGGCGAGTTCAAACGCTTCCTCGGCGGAAGAGGCGACGGCGACGCCGTGACCCTCGCGCGCCAGAGCACGCTGTAGCGCCCAGCAGACAGCTTCCTCGTCATCGACAATCAGCACGTGACTCACGCAACCCTCCCAATCGGCGCCGACGGCAACACAATCTCGAAGCAGGTTCGACCGTCCTCGCGGCGCCAGCCGATGCCGCCGCCGTGAGCCTCGACCACCTGCCGCGCCACGGCCAGGCCCAGCCCGACGCCCTCCGGCTTGCCGGTGACGAACGGCTCGAACAGCCGCCCGGCCACCTCGCCGGACGGCCCCGGCCCGGAATCGAATACCTTGACGACCGCTTGCTCGGCGGTCATCGTCAGGCAGACCTCGACGCGGCCGCCAGGCCCCGCCGCCTCAATCGCGTTGGTAAGGACGTTCAGGAACAGATGTCCTAACTGCGTCGCGTCGGCGAGGATGGTAGCGACTTCCCCCGACGCCTGCCAGCGCAGGTCGATGTGAGCGTGACGACACTGCGGCCGCAGCAGGGCCACGGTTTCGTCGAGGACAGCCGACAGCGAACATGGCCGCGCGGGCGTGCTACTACTCCGGCCCAGGTCGAGGAAGCGCTTCAGGTGCATCTCGACCAGCACGAGCTGCCGCAGGGCGACCTGCAACGCCTCGGTGTCAACCGCAGGGGTGGCGGGTGGCGGGTGGCGGGTGGCGGGAGAAGAGGAAAGTGCTTCTGCTCCCGCCACCCGCCACCCGCCACCCGCCCCCCCTGCGGCC
>DASPXY010001423.1:0-2777 GCA_035637055.1 Gemmataceae bacterium
CGCTGCAACTGTTCGACTCCTCAGCCACCGAGCCTGGCCTGGGCATGGTGCCGACCTCGCCGTTCGGAACGCGCCAGCCGCTCGTGATGAAGCCCGTCACCACGAACTTCGCGGCGGCCTCGTGGGACACCGCGATGCGCGTCGATAAGGTGGGCAACACGATCCTCGCGAAAAATCCCGAGATCGGCAGCAAGCCGCTGTTCGGAACCATCGGCGCTCCGAACCCCGAAATCTTCCACCAGGGCGCCCACGCGATCCAGATTACCGCGGGCCTGGTCCAGCAGTGCAAGACCGACGGCGAACTGGCGGCGGTGCTCTGTCTGGAACTGGGCAAGATGGTGTCGGAGCGGGAAGCCCTGGCTGGGGGCAAAGCACGTGCCCTCCAGGAACGATTGCCGCTGGGTGTGCCGATCGGCAATGCGGGGCAGTTCACGGCGCCGGACCAGGTAGCGGTGGCGGAACTGGCCAAGTACGAGGAAGCGCGGAAGCAGGCGGGCAGGCCGGTGCGACCGCCGGATCCGCACGTGCTGGCGCGTCGCTATCTGGAGAAGGCCGGCTACAACAAGGGTGACCTCGTCACCGTCGCCCCGCTCCTCGAAGGCGCGGAGAAGAACTACATCTTCGAGAAGCAATTCAAGACTTCGTCAGGGCCGACCTGGACGCCCGTGACCTCCGAATAACTCTCCCCCGCTTGCGGGTTAGCGGTTCGGAGTGCTAACCCGCAAGCGGGAACGACAGCAGCTTCTTGTCGCCTGTGGCTGCGCCCGGTAGCATGGGGCGCATGAGTTCCCCCACTCTCCGCGTCAACCTGGCCCAGCGCAGTTACGACATCGTCACGACCAGCGATGACGTCGAGGGGCTGGGTCGTTTCGCACGCGAGCGTACTCGGGGAAGCCTTGCGTTCATCGTCACCGACGAGAACGTCGCGAACCACGCAGCGGCGGTCACGCGCTCGCTCGCGAACTGCGGCTTCCGCACCGCTGTCGAAATCCTGCCGCCCGGCGAAGGGCAGAAGTCCCTGGCCGTTGCCAATTGTCTCTACGACCGTCTCGTCGAGCTGCACGCCGATCGCCGTACTCTGGTGGCGGCGGTCGGCGGCGGCGTGATCGGCGACCTTGCCGGCTTCGTCGCCGCCACCTACAACCGCGGCCTGCCCTTGCTGATGGTGCCGACCACGCTCCTCGCGATGGTCGATAGTTCCATCGGCGGCAAGGTGGCAGTCAACCATCCGCGCGCCAAGAACCTGATCGGCACCGTGTACCAGCCCATCGGCGTCTGGATCGATACTGCCGTGCTGGCGACGCTGCCCGACCGCGAGTATCGCAGCGGTCTGGCCGAGGTCGTCAAGTATGGCGTCATCCTCGACGCGGATTTCTTCGCCTTCCTCGAAGGGACCATTGCCGCGATCCGCGATCGTGACCCCAAGGTGGTGCGGACCATCGTGACGCGTTGCTGCCGCCTCAAGGCGGATGTGGTCGAGCAGGACGAGCGCGAGGAGACCGGCCTGCGAGCGATGCTGAACTACGGTCACACGTTCGCTCACGCCTTCGAGACGGCGGCGGGCTACGGCGGTTGGCTGCACGGTGAGGCGGTCGCTGCGGGCATGGTGTGTGCCAGCCTCCTCGCCGAGCGCCGCGGCCTGATCGGTCCGGACCTGACCGCGAGACAGCGGCGATTGCTGGAGGCGTTCGGGTTGCCGACGCGGCCGGAACGGTGGCCGGCGGAGGGATTGCTGGCGACGATGCGCTCCGACAAGAAGGCGCTCGCTGGCCGATTGCGTTTCGTGCTGCCGCGGCGGCTCGGCGAGGTGGCGCTGTTCGACGATGTCGCGGAAGCCGACGTGCTCCAGGTGTTGCAACAGGTCCAGTCGTGAGGGTGCGCCAGTGTCCTCGCCCGTCTCCCCCGAAGTGCGTGCGCTGCTGGCCTTGCATCTCGTCCCCGGTCTCGGCCCGCGCCTGACGGCGGCACTGCTCGAACGCTTCGGATCCGCAGTTGCCGTGCTGCAGGCTCGCGCTGAAGAACTGCGGCAGGTCGCGTACCTCGGCGAGAAGCTGGCCGGTGACATCGCGCAGGCGCTGGAGCAAGCCGACGTGAACGGCGAACTGGAACAGATGGCCCGGCACACGGTTGAGGTGCGTGTCCTGGGAACGCCTGATTATCCCGCGGCTCTCGCGACCATCTCCACTCCGCCACATCTCCTGTACGTTCGCGGCACCCTGCGGACCGAGGATGGAAAAGCGGTGGCGGTGGTCGGCTCGCGCAACTGCACGCCCTACGGCAAACGCATCGCGGACCGGCTCGGCGGCGATCTTGTGCGGGCCGGGTATACGGTCATCAGCGGCCTGGCGCGCGGCATCGACAGCTGCGCTCATCGCGGGGCGCTGCAGGCGGGCGGGCGCACGCTCGCGGTGATGGCGGGCGGGCTATCGCGCATCTATCCGCCGGAGCACAAGGGACTGGCCGATCAGGTCGCCGCCAGCGGGGCGCTGCTGAGCGAGGCGGCGATGCGCATGGACCCGATGGCAGGGATGTTTCCGGCGCGCAATCGCATCATCAGCGGCATGTCGCAGGCCGTTGTGCTCGTGGAAGCGGCGGAGAAAAGTGGCGCATTGATTACCGCGAGCCACGCCGCCGATCAGGGCCGCCCGGTACTGGCGGTGCCGGGGCCGGTCGATGGCGACGCGAGCAGCGGCACCAACGCGCTGATCCGACAGGGCGCGATCCTGTGCCGCGGAGTGGAGGACATTTTGGAGGAACTGGAGGGCGTATCTCCCAGG
>DASPXY010001424.1:0-3663 GCA_035637055.1 Gemmataceae bacterium
GGGCGAGCGCTTGCCGGCGGTGCTGTGGGCGTATCCGCGCGAGTACGTTGACGCCTCGACAGCCGGGCAGGTGTCTGGTTCGCCGTACCGCTTCACGACGCTGATGGGGCCATCGCACCTCTTCTTCCTGACGCAGGGATATGCGGTGCTGGACGGCGCCACCATGCCGGTGGTTGGCGATCCGGAAAAGGCGAATGACACCTACGTCGAGCAGATCGTCGCCAGCGCGAAGGCCGCCATCGACAAGGCGGATGAGATGGGTGTGATCGACCGCAAGCGGGTAGGCGTCGGCGGCCACAGTTACGGGGCGTTCATGACGGCGAACCTGCTGGCTCACAGCGACCTGTTTCGGGCCGGCATCGCCCGCAGCGGCGCCTACAACCGTACGTTGACGCCGTTCGGCTTCCAGAATGAGCGGCGCACGCTTTGGGAGGCGCCGGAGGTGTACGCCCGTATGTCGCCATTCATGCACGCCGACAAGATTCGCCGTCCCCTGCTGCTGATCCACGGCGAGGCGGACAACAACTCCGGCACGTTTCCGATCCAGAGCGAGCGGTTGTATCATGCAGTCAAGGGCAATGGCGGCACGGTGCGTTATGTGACGCTACCCTACGAGTCGCACGGCTATGTCGCCCGCGAATCGATCGAGCATACGCTGTACGAGATGCTCGCCTGGTTCGACCGATATGTAAAACCGGAGTAGAGCCTTGTGGCTCATGATGCCCTTTGTGCCATCAAATGGACGAAGATGCTGCCTTTGTTGCTGCGGTGGTCGCTGATCCAAGTGACAACACTCTGCGCTTGATCTACGCCGATTGGTTGGAAGAACGGGGTGACCCTCGGGGCGAGTATCTGCGGGCCGCTGTCATGCTGGACCAGTTAGAAGCCGAGCAGCTCGGGCCCCACCCCGAAAAGAAGCGACCTCGCCGCGCCGAGATAGCCCATTTAAAGGCCCGGATGTGCGAGTTGCTGTTTGAACTTGGTCGCGAATGGTTTGAGAAGATTCATCGGGGCCTGATTCTCTACTGTAACCGGATTCCAGCTGTCGGGAGTGCGGCGGAATGTCCAGGCCGTTGGGAACGACTGCGGGAGACGGCGCTGCCGCTGTCCCGCCAGTGTGGTGTCTGTCGTCGCGCAGTGATCTTGTGTCGCACCGGTCGTGAGGTGGACGACGCAAGGTGGCGTGCGCAGCCGCTCGTCCTGACGGCCGGAGCGGAGTTGGCATAACCTCCTGACGGTTGTGCCTACCGTAGCGCCCCTTCTCCGTGAGGCGACTGCTGAGTGTATCGTTTGGTTGTGCGAGGTCGAGCAATGGCTTGTCGGTCTTGCATAGGTGCAGTCGTGCTCAATGAACAGCCACAATCCTGTTGCACTGACGACTAACCGTGGGGCATAGACCACCAATTACGATGCATATACTCCTCTTTGACATCGATGGCACCCTGGTCAGCAGCGGCGGTGCCGGCAAGGCGGCGATCGAGGACGCCCTCGCGGCCGAGTTCGGCGTCGTTGTACGCGCCCAGGTGTCGTACAGCGGCCGCACCGATCGGGCGATCAGTGGCGACCTGCTCCGTCTGCACGGCGTCGAGGATTCGGCGGCGACCTGGCAGCGGCTGCTGACAGCGTATCTGCGCCGGCTGCCCGCCACCCTCGCCGGTCATCACGGTCAGGTATTGCCGGGCATCGCGGCCCTGCTGGAACACCTGAGCCGCCGCGAGGGCGTGGCACTGGGATTGCTGACCGGCAACGTGCGCGAGGGAGCACGGCTGAAGTTGGGGCATTTCGGCCTGTTCCATCACTTCGCCTTCGGCGGCTTCGGCGACGAACACACCGACCGCGACGAGGTGGCGCGCTCAGCCCTTACAGCGGCGCACGGCCATTTGAACGGGGCGGTAGCGCCCGAGCGGATCTGGGTAATCGGCGATACCCCGCTGGACGTGCGCTGCGCACGGGCCATCGGCGCTCGTGCGGCGGCGGTGGCGACGGGCTGGCACTCGACCGCCGATCTGGAGGCGGCGCGGCCCGATTTGCTGCTCACCGACCTGTCCGACCCGTCTCCCTTCCTAGATCGTTTGGATGAAGCGTGATTCTGCTCCTTGATGAGCCGCTTTCCAACTTGCGGAGCGCATCGACGTCGGAAACAGTGAGGAGTCTTCGACAGCCTTATTCTCAGGCCACCCGATGCTCTCGTTTCTGTTCTGGAACCTGAACAAGAAACCTCTCCAGGCCCGGATTGCACGCTTGGTGGTAAAACATGGCGTGGATATCTTGATGCTCGCGGAGTGTGTGACCGACCCGAGCGAGCTACTCGCGGCCCTGAATGGCACCGGCGGACTGCCCTACTGCTGCCCGGCCAGCAAGGCGCCCAAGATCCGTGTCCTCACGCGGCTGCCGGAATCGGACTTGCGGGATCAGTTTAATGATGCTGCGGGGAGCCTGACTATCCGGGAGTTGCGCTTGCGGAATGCCCGCAGTGTGCTGCTGGCCATCCTCCATTTCCCGAGCAAAATAGACTGGGACGTTCACGACCAAACTGGGGGAGCCGCCCGCTTGGCGCACACCATCGCCCAGGTCGAGGGGAAACGGTGGCGCGAGCGGACGATCCTGGTCGGTGACTTCAACATGAATCCCTTCGACCCCGGCGTCGTGTCCGCCCACGCGCTCCACGGCGTGATGACGGTAGACGTGGCGCGGCGCCGCAGCCGGGAGGTGAGGATGGAGGAGCATCCTTTCTTCTACAACCCAATGTGGGGATGCTTTGGCGACCGGACGCCTGGACCGCCGGGATCGTTCTACCTCGGCACGTCCAAGCCGGTCAACTATTTCTGGAACATTTATGACCAAGTGCTGCTCCGGCCCGGTCTGGTGGATGCCCTCCGAGATCTGGCTATCCTCGACACAGACGGGAGCGAATCGCTGCTCACGAAGGCGGGCCTGCCGCAAACCTCTGGCGGGTCGGACCACCTGCCTCTGTTCTTTCAGTTAAATCTCTAACGAGGCGAACGATGTCAAACCATATCCCTGATCTCTGGCCGAAAGGGCTCTCGGCAACCGTCCTCTCTCCACGGGCGATTTTGAAAGCCCAAGGGACGAAACTAGCGGAACGAACGAAGGGGCTTCTCGAGGGAGAGGTTTCAACGTCTGGAGGACTGAAGGAAGGGAAGCCCGGAGTCATCCTTGAGTTAGACATTGTCGCACCAGTGCTGAACAACTACCGGCACCGCGTTCTGACTGCCTGGCACGCCCACGACATGTTCTATCCGGCCTACATCCAGCGCGCGGGAGGCGACAGTTGGGAAATTCCCGCCGCCACTGAAGAAAAGTTCGTTGAGGAGGTCGGTAAGGTTCTTCAGTCCCCAGCAATTGCGTCGGTCCTTGACTCCCTGTTAGCGCGGAGCAACGAGGCAGAGGAGGCCAAACAAGCAGGCTGAAACGCGACCGTCGCCGACAGAGTCTGCGGCAAGCCCTCGTTTGACACGGACTGCATCGTGTCCTAACCTTTTCCATCCCCTCCCTCCCACTATTTCAGGCATTCCCATGTCCGAAGCCGACGCCACCGCCGGCCGCAACCCGAGCGCCGCGCCGCCCCGCGACCGCCGGGCCTACGTGCGCCTGCCAAGCGACCTGGCGAGCACCGCTCGCCCCGCTGGCCGCAGCCGCGAA
>DASPXY010001425.1:0-2940 GCA_035637055.1 Gemmataceae bacterium
AGGCGCCGGAGTGCCTGCCGGCCCATGCGCGGCTGGCCGGGGGTGATCGGTACCTCGCCTAGCTGCTCTAGGAAGGCGGCCCGGTCGAACGTCAGCCACTTCGGCATGACGGGCGCCTCCTGCCGCTTCAGATCCTCGACCTGGGCCCGCTTGGCGTTGATGGTGGCCACGACGTCGGCCGACGACAGGCCGGCGGCCAGGGCGCCCACGAGGCGGCCGATCTCGGCCTCTAGCTTCTCGATCTGCTCGCCCTGGTCCGCGTGCTCGACCTTCCACCCGGCGATGCGCTGCTCCTGCTCGACCCGGGCCTGGGCGATCTTGCTGGCCAGTAGGTCGGCCGTCGCTTCCTGGTCACGGTGCAGGGCGAACCGCAGCGCCTCCCGGACCGACTCTTCCAGGTCGGCGATCGGCACCCCGCGCGTGTTCTCGCACGGCTTGCCGTTCAGGCGGCGGAGGCAGTAGTAGTACCCGCGCGCTTCGCGCACTGTCCCGTCGCGCTTGGTCCCCTGTTTCGCCTTCCTCATGGCCGACAGGGCGCCGCCGCATCCGCCGCACCTGACGATCCCGTTCAAGAGGTACTCGGTCGACCGGCTGCTGGCCTCCGGCTTGCCCAGGTAGCGCCCCTTGTCGGCGCGCAGGTACAGGGTGCGGGTGGCATCCTTGCGCGCCCGGACGATCGACCATAGCTCGTCGGGGACGATCCGCAGAGCCTCGTGCACGGACACCTGCCAGGTGGACTTGTCCGTGCTCGTGCGTAGACCCACCCGGCCGCCTTTCTTGACGGCCTTCGTCTTACCGAACACCACGCGGCCGACATATAGCTCGTTCATGAGCAGCCAGCGCACGTTGTCCTTCGACCAGAGCCCGTCACCGTACGTGACCGTGACCTTCCCCGTCTCCTTGTCCCGCTGGGTGTGCTTCCGACCCTTGCCGGCCGGCGAGGGGATCTTGTCGGCGTTCAACTGCTCGGCGATCCTGCCGTCGCCCTCGCCCGCGGCGCACAGGCCGAACACGCGCCGGACCACGGCTGACTCGGCGGGGTCGATGCGCCGCTCGTAATGCTCGCCCACCTGGACCGAGGTATATCCGTACGTCCGCTGCCCGGTGAAGTGCCCGTGCTTCGCCTTGCGGCGGAGGCCCTCGGCGGTGTTCTTGGCGATGCCTTCCAGATAGTGCTCGTCTCCGAACGCGGTGACGGAGGCGACGAATCGCTCCGTCGCGGTGCCTAGCTTCACTTCCTGACCCGTCTGGTACTCGTAGACGGCCACGCCGGCCTCGTGCAGCTCGGTCAGCACGGTGCCCACGCGGTCGCGGTCACGGCCCAGGCGGCTGAGCGCCATGACGACCAGCGTGTCGAACGGCTGCTGACGCCGACCGGCGGCCGCCCGCAGCGCGTCCAGGCCGGGGCGGTTGTGGAACTCCCCGCCCGAGATGCCATCGTCCACGAACTCGCTAGCAACGGACCACCCGTGGTCGCCGCAGAACTTCCGGGCCAGCTCCAGCTGACGCTCGACGGACTTGCCATCGGCGGCGCTGCGCTCGTCGTCGTTCGACTTCCTACAATAGATCGCTGCGCCCATGGGTTGCTTGTCCCCTTTCGACAGACGACGGCGCTTCTGCGCCCTAGCTTTCTTTATCCGTGCGGCGCGCGATTTGGAGATTCTCCTCAGTCCCTGCGATTTTTTTGCGCTCTTCGACTGCCGCCTTTGCGTCCACCCTCGGCGGCCACACTGTGGCAATTATGCCAGTAGCGGCTACTGGGTGTCAATGGCGTGGTAGACTCGCGCCGTGGCAAGGAATCCGCCGCTGGCCGTACGCGAGTACCTGCGAGCCCTCGGCACCAAGGGGGGAAAGGCAGCGGCCGGGCGCGGGGCCAAGGTGCGCTTCGAGGCCATGACGGCGCAGGAGCGCCGCGCGCTCGCCAAGAAGGCGGCCGCGGCGCGGTGGTCGAAGACGAAGAGCAAGTAACGGGAGAACCTGTATGCGTCTGACGCCGCTGGAATAAACATACGGCGACTCAAAAGACAGTCAGTTGGATAAACATCCGAAATTACTTCGGTTTCAGGGGTTTATTGCCCGAATTTTTGGGGAATTTATTTTTTCGGTGAGCATGGGTCGCTCATGGCTTGAAATTCCTGTGGGCCTCATCGGGGTCGGCCTGTCGTTTCACTTCTCGGGGCTACGGCCGTACTGCTGACGACGGACTCTGATGCCCGCCATGGGCGGCTGCCGTCCACCCGCCAAGTGTTTCCCTTTGTACTCATTGCCGGCGTACCGTCGTCGTCGCATGCATCTCCGATCGCCTTGCAATCTCCGAAGCCGCGGTCTGGGCGGAAGCCGTGGCGCTCAGACGCAGGATCGCCACCGCGCGGCCAGGATCCGAACGGGAGCGCCAGCGTGACGTACGCGATCAGGACGACTTCGGAATCGCCGAAGTTGTACTCCGTCAAGCCGCCGACCAGGAAGCCGACGATCGCGCGGACTGCGCCCATCACGAGACCGCGGTCGGGACCGCGGCGACCGCCAGCGAGAACCGCGGCGGCTCGCTGGAAGAAGGCGATGAAGATCCATGCCCATGCCAGGAGGCCGAGGACACCGCGCTCGACGAGGATCTGCAGAGGGGTGTTGTGCAGGTGGCCGCGGGTACGGTGCGGCGCCTCCGGCGCCGCGTACACGAGCATCACGACTCCCTTCATCTTGGGGACGGCTTCCTTCAGCATCTGAAGGCGTTTGGCCGCGACGTCGAGGTTGTTGACCGCCACACCGGTGATGTTTCCACCGGCCTCGCGAGAGTGGCGACGAAGCCGGCGGCGACAGGGTCGCCAACGGGATACATCACGATTGTAATCGTCTTAGTCGCATTCTTCGCCGTTTGCGTCGCGGCCGTTGCCACCGTGAGCAAAACGTCGACAGGGATACGGACGAGCTCAGTCGCGAAGG
>DASPXY010001426.1:0-2068 GCA_035637055.1 Gemmataceae bacterium
CGGGTCGGGGATCCCTTGCGGCGAATTGACCAGTGGATAGCCCAGCAGGTCACGCGGCCGCACCTGGCGGCGCCGGGCCAGCGGGTGCTCCTTCGGCGCGACCAGGAACACGTCGAGTTCGTAGGCAGGCTCGTACAGCAGCCAGGGATTGCGCCGGTCGGTCGCTTGCTCGGTCGTCAAGCCCAGGTCCGCCTCGCCGGACTCCACCGCCGCTGGCACTTGCTCGATCCGCGCTTCCAGCAGACACACCTGCACCTGGGGGTGGTCCTGCTCGAACGCCAGGATCGGCTCCGGCAAGTCTTCCACGAGGATACGCTGGGTCGTGACGATAGTTAGCCGGCCCTGTCCCTGGCCGAGAACCTCCT
This sequence comes from Gemmataceae bacterium, assembly GCA_035637055.1. Taxonomy (GTDB): domain Bacteria; phylum Planctomycetota; class Planctomycetia; order Gemmatales; family Gemmataceae; genus DASPXY01. The sequence continues at coordinate 366 of DASPXY010001426.1, forward strand.
GGACCGTCCGCTTGAAGGAGGCCATGCCCTGCACCAGAGGGGCAGCCAGCGCCGCGACGCGCTGCCCGATGTCGGTGAGCCGGCAACCGCGGGCGTGACGTTCGATCAACGTCAAGCCCAGAGTACGCTCCAGGGCGTGGACCTGTTCCCAGACGGTCGGCTGCGCCAGGCCAAGCGCCTTCGCCGCCGCGGTCAGGCTGCCCAGGCGCGCCGTCTCGCAAAAGCTGCGGAGTTGCTGCAGCTGGATTTCCTTGTACGAATGGCGGGCATCGGGTGTACTCATGACCCCATGATATAGGGAGAACCTATTTCACCTCAAGAAAGAAATCGGCAAGTTCTCCTTGGGCGCCGCCCGCCTCCTCGATTATAAGAGGAGTTGCTATCCACGTAACGAACGCCGGCAAGGAATAGGCAACCAATCAGGGACAACTGCCATCATGAACGCCTGGAAGAAGCGTTGTTGCCAGAACGCTTCTGCGAAGCGTCGCTAAACCGGACAGCAACCCCCGGACCGTGTCTGAGGTGTGGCGAAGGAGACAAATGCCATGACGAGGCCGCCGAGGATGTTCCGGTTTCGGGCCTTGACCACTGGGGCGGCGGTGCTGATGACTGCCGTCGTCGGCGTGTCGTGCGGTGGTGATGGCCGCAGACCTGTCTTTCCGGTGCGCGGCCAGGTTCTCTTTGAAAACAAGCCGACGCCGGGGGCGCTGGTGATTTTTCATCCCGTCAACGATCCAGACCCGCGCGCGCCGCGGCCGCTGGCGCGCGTGGCTGCCAATGGCAGTTTCGCCCTGACCACCTACGGCAACGAGGATGGGGCGCCGGCCGGCGAGTACGCAGTGACCGTGGCCTGGGTCAAGGAAGTCGATAACCAAACCGCGCCCGTCGAAGAGCGCCGCGAGCCGAAAAATCTGGTGCCGGAGCGCTACGGCAAGCCGGAGACCTCTGGCTTGCGTGTCCACATCAAGGAAGCAGCCAACGACTTGAAACCGTTTCAGTTGACCAAGCAGTAAATGATCGCGGTTATCCTTTCATGCCTTTTTTTGCGGGGAGAACAACGTCATGCGCAACTGCCGCCGCCGGGTTCCCGGTTTCACGCTCATCGAACTGTTGGTGGTGATCGCCATTATCGGCGTCTTGATCGGCCTGTTGGTGCCGGCCGTGCAGCAAGTGCGCGAGTCGGCCAACCGCGCCAGCTGCATGAACAATTTGAAGAATATCGGCCTGGCCGTGCATAATTTCGCCGACGCCTACAAGGCCTTGCCGCCGGGGCGGGTGAACACTCGCACCGGCCTGCCGCTCCTCGGCGTGCCGCCGAAGCCCACGGGTACCGTTCCCAGCCATAGCTGGGTGCCCTTCGTCCTGCCCTACCTGGAACAAAAACCGCTCTACGAGCAGTATCACCGCGACCGGAACTGGCCCGATCCTCTCAACCGGCCAGCCGTCAACAGCACGCAATTGACCATCCTGCAGTGCCCGTCGACGCCCCAGGCCAATCGGCTGCACGTCGAGGCCTTCCCTGCGACATCGGCGACCGTTGGCCAGGCGTGGGGAGCGTGCATCGACTATGCCGCCGTCAAGGGCATTCGCACCGGCGCTGGCACGCTCGCCACTTCCGGGCTCATCGATCCGCTGGCCAACGCCCTTGCAGCCGAGGGCTGCATGCCCGACAGCGCCATGCGCAGACTCATCCAGATTTCCGA
>DASPXY010001427.1:0-2761 GCA_035637055.1 Gemmataceae bacterium
GTGATGCCCTTCATCGTCGGGATCTTCGCGGGGAAGTACGTGTTCAAGTTCCATCCCGGCGTCCTGCTCGGCGCCTGCGCGGGAGCGCGCACCACGACGGCGGCGCTGGGGGCCATCCAGGACGTGGCGCAGAGCAACGTCTCCGCCCTCGGCTACACGATCACATACGCGGTCGGCAACACGTTACTGATCGTCTGGGGTGTGGTCATCGTGCTGATGCTGAAGTGAGCCGCGGCCGGACAACAACGTCGCCAACACCGTCGGCCCTTCGCCAGCTTCGAGGCGTCAATTCAAGGCGTCAAGAGGAAGGAAAGGTGCTCCAAGTGTGCCTCTCCGGCGGGCGCGCGCATCCGCAGCAGCGAGCTCCGGAAATCTATAGGTGTGCCCGCCTCGTACATCCTTCGCGCAAAGATTTCAGAATCTTCGCGCAGAGATTGCAGAATCGAAGCTCTCAAGCGTTGAGGTAATCGCTACGCTCTGACCCGCTGCGCGCGACTGACTGTCCGGTCGCAGCCTTCGCCCGCCTCAACAATTTCGGATCATTGCTCGACAAGCACGTGATGGGCGCTCGCCGAATCTCTCTCCCTAGGTGTTCGTGGCATTGGTCTTGCCCCTTTCCAACGCACCTAGAGTTCCGGCCACGGCGGCGCAGTTTCCGGATTCATGCGCGTCGTTTGCCAGGAGGAGATCACTGTGAGAAGCCCACGTACGACGCGCGTCATACTCCTGGCAATTGCGCTCACGCTTCTTGCTGTCGTCAGCGTTCCGCTCGCGAGCGTTGCTCAAACCTCTTTATCCTCCTCCTTGCTCGTCAAGCTGATCGGGGGATTGACGCTCGATCAGCAAGCCCAGGTCATCGCCCGCAACGGCGGCATCGAGATCTCCTCGATCCCGGCGCTCCGGCTGCACGTCATCCAGGTTGCGCCGGCCGATCTCCCCCAAGTCCTGGCCAGCTACCAGGCAGATCCCCAGGTCGCCAACGCGGAAGAGAACAAGACGCGCCAGTCTCAGGCGTTCCCGGCGGATCCGCTCTATCTGAATCAGTGGTCACTGCCGAAAATCGGCTGGGACTTGGTCTTCGGCAACGTCACGCCGACGAGCTCGGCGATCGTGGCGGTTCTCGATACCGGCATTGACTCTCAGCATCCTGACCTGGCCGGGAACGTGATTCCCGGCATGTCGATTCTCGACGGCTCCGCGGGCACGACCGATCCGAGCGGCCACGGCACCTGGGTGGCTGGAATCGTAGCGGCGCAGACGGACACTCTCGAGGGGATTGCCGGCGTCGCCTATGCCGGCGTGCGGGTCATGCCCGTGACGGTGCTCGACGTGAATGGGCTCGGCCAAGACAGCGATGTCATCGCCGGAGTCATCTGGGCCGCGGATCATGGCGCCGACGTCATCGTGATGGCCTTCAGTAGCCCCGGCTTCAGCCAGAATCTCCAGGACGCGATCGACTATGCGTGGTCGAAGAACGTCGTCCTGGTGGCCGCCACCGGCAACGACGCCCTCAGCACGCCGACGTTCCCCGCCGGCGACCGCGGCGTCATGGGCGTCTCGGGGACCGATCCGAGCGACACCCTGGTGCCCTTCAGCAGCTACGGCCAAAGCGTCTTCATTGCCGCACCGGCCACGGATATCCAGACGACGGAGATTGGCGACGCGTACAGCGTCATCAGCGGCACTTCGGCGTCCGCGGCGATCGTCGCGGGCGCTGCCGCCTTCATGAAGGCGGTGGACCCGACGCTCACGAACGGCATCATCGTCGGCCGCCTGGCGCGCATGGCCGATCCCGCTGGCACCCAGGACCAGACCGGCAACGGCCGCATCAACATGGCGCGCGCGCTGGCGGACACGGGCACGGATTTCATCCAGCCAGCGGGCGCCGCGCCGGTGGGCGACGGCGGGCCGTTCGTGGGGCCGTATGTTGCGGCGGCGACGAACATCATCACTGCGACGACGTTGAATGCCATAGCCTCGCCCCTGTCGTCCGGCCAGACCAGCGTGAGTTTTTCAGGAAGGGTCGACTCCGTCCCGCCTCCGCCGACGGGATCAACGGTCAACCTCGAGTTTCGGACGTTTATCGACAAATGTAACGGGAGCTTCCTCATAACGGCGAGCGCCCTTACCGACGCCAGCGGCAACTTCAGCGGGACGTTCACCGCGCAAACGACCTTCGGCAGCTACAGCTACAGGGCAGATTTCCCACAGGTCGACGTCGGAAGCGGCAGCGGAGCCACCAGCTGGAAGAACTCCACTTCTGCCTGCCGAACGGTGGATGTCGGGCCCTCAATCATCTTCAACGCCACCAACCTCGGCGCCGATGTGGCGGCGGGGACCGCAGTCTTGACAGTGACAATCGGCGCCGGTTCCCCGGTGACGGTGACCAAGGGTAACCTTCCGAAGTCGTTCGCGGCCGCTTCTGGTACCAGCATCTCGTACTCTTACAACTCCCCCATCACCAGCACATCGGCGACACAGCGATATCGCTGGAGCACGACTGCCGGGACCGGCAGTGCGTCCGGGCAGACGACTCAATCAGGGTCGTTCAGCGCGTCGGCGAACTCCACGGTGACCGCCGACTACAAGACTCAGTTCCAGGTGACGCTGGCGATCACGGCCGGAGTGCCGGGGGGCACGGCCGCGAACATCACCGGCGGGACGAACGGTCAGTTCTACGACACCGGCACCGTGCTGACCCTCTCGGCGGCCACGCCGGTAACCGATGGCACCGGCAAGCGATGGAACTTCGGCAACTGGA
>DASPXY010001428.1:0-9398 GCA_035637055.1 Gemmataceae bacterium
ACGAGCTACGAACTGGACCCGGTACAGGCTGCCTTCTGCATCGGCGCGATGGTCCGCTGGCTGGACTTCAACGACACGTGGCTGGCCGCCGAGTGGGGGCACCCGTCCGACAACCTGGGCGGGATCCTCGCGGTCGCCGACTACCTGGGGCGGCGGGCTGCCCGGGAGGGGCGCGATCCCTTGACCATGCGCTCCGTGTTGGAGGCCATGATCCAGGCGTACGAGATCCAGGGCGTGCTGGCGCTCAACCACGGCTTCAACCGCGTCGGCCTGGATCATGTGCTGCTGGTGCGCATCGCCTCGACGGCGGTGGTCACCGCCCTGCTGGGCGGCACACGGGCGGAAGTTATCAACGCCCTCTCCAACGCCTTCATCGACGGCGGAGCGCTGCGGACGTACCGGCACGCCCCGAACACCGGCTCGCGGAAGTCCTGGGCGGCCGGCGACGCGACGAGTCGCGCGGTGCGCCTGGCCCTGATGGCCCGTCTCGGCGAGATGGGCTATCCCTCCGCCCTGACCGCACCGAACTGGGGCTTCCAGGATGTGCTCTTCCGCGGGCGGCCGCTTGTCCTGGCGCAACCCTTTGGCTCCTACGTGATGGAACACATCCTCTTCAAGATCGCTTTCCCGGCCGAGTTTCACGCTCAGACCGCGGTCGAGGCCGCGTTCGCCCTGCACCCGCTCGTCAAGGACCGCCTGGAGGAGATCGAGACCATCTGGATCGAGACGCAGGAATCGGCCGTCCGGATCATCGACAAAACCGGGCCGCTGAACAACCCGGCCGACCGCGATCACTGCCTGCAATACATGGTGGCCGTCGGCCTGCTCAAGGGCGAGTTGACGGCTGCGGACTACGAGGATTCCGCGGCGGCCGACCCGCGGATTGATCGGCTCCGCAGCCGTATGGTGGTGATGGAGAACAACCGCATGAGCGCGGACTATCTCGATCCCACGAAGCGCTCAATCGCCAACTCGGTCCAGGTGGTGTTCCGGGGAGGCCAGTCCACCAAGAAGGTGACCGTCGATTACCCGATCGGTCATCGCCGTCGCCGTACCGAGGCGATTCCGCTGCTGCTGGCGAAGTTCGAGGAGAACCTCCGCACGCGCCTCTCCCCGCCGGCGGTCGAGCGCATTCTTGCGTGCGGCGCGGACCAGGAGCGGCTGGAGCGCATGCCGGTCCACGAGTTTGTCGCGCTCTTCGTGGTCTGAACGTGGGGCTGGCGCCCCGCTGCCATCCTGGTTGAGCTACCGCCGGGGCGCTCGGCGTGGTAAAATAAAGACAGGGGAGGTCGGAGGATCGGATCTCATCTCATCCACCCAGACCCCCTCTCCGGTGCCCAGCCGTTCGGGGTGCGCGCCACTCTCGGAACGGGTAGCCGCTTTCACGCCGGGTGGACAGCCGAAGGCGATCACCGGGGGCTGCGCATTTTCGCTGCAAATAGGGAAACGAGAGAAGCTTGCGTAAACTGTCACCGTAGTCCGTACTCACCGTAGTCCGTAGTCGCCGTAGTCGCTCCCGCAAGTGGAGATAGATCGGTTCCTCAATCTCCACACTGCTTCTGCCGCTTGAGGGTGATGAGCCGGCCGGGGGAGCCTTCCTTGCTCTCCAGGGCGATCGGGCGGTTGCCCTTGACCGCCCCGCGGCCGCTCTCCCAGTTGAGGCAAATCGTCAGGGCGTGGGCGCCGAGAGGCCCCAGAAAACACAAACGCCACGGGTGATGCCCGTGGCGTTTTTTGCTGCCTGTTGCCCTTCCGCCGGGCAGCTGCAGCGGGTACAATCGCGATCCGCTTTTGCGAACTACTGGAACCTTTGGCCGCGCGTCCGCTGTTGTGTGACCTGAGAAGCACGCAGCGGCGGCCGCAGCCCCGGAGTACCGGCAGACGATCTACCGTGTCGCTGCCTCCAGCGGTTTTCGGCGAACCGAGTTGGCCAAACTGCAGAAGCAGGACTGTACGCCGACCGGGGACAACCCGCGCTGGCACGTTCGCGCCGTCGTCACGAAGAACGGGCTCGGCGCCAACCTCCCCCTGCTTCCCAACTGCGCGGACGCCCTGCTGCCCATCTGGGAGTCGCTACCCTCGCCGACGAGTCGCCTCTTCCGTGCCATCCCGGCGATGGAACTCCTGCACAACGACCTGGGAGCCGCCGGCATCGCCCGCCAGGACGAGCGCGGCCGCTGGGCCGACTTCCACAGTTTTCGCTATTCGTTCTGCACCTGGATGGCGAAGCGCCACCCAATCCAGACCGTTCAGCGGCTCATGCGTCACGGCACCATCACCTTGACGGCTGACCTGGACAACGACCTCGACCTGACCGACGTTGCCGAGCAACTTTGGACGCTGCCCCGGCTTGCCGATGCGTTTGGTGCCGCTGGCCAAAACCGGTCGGAAGCCTGTTGACGTAACTAGCGGAGGGGGCGGGATTTGAACCCGCGAACGTCTTTTCGACGTTGTCGGTTTTCAAGACCGATGCAATCGGCCGCTCTGCCACCCCTCCAAATCGCTAACCCATCGCCAAATCTCGTCTTCCTGCGTAGGCTTCTGGTGGCCCAGTTCTCTTACCCCTTTCGCTTACCCTTTCCCTCGGAGGGAGGGTACGATGCCACGTCAGCCAAAACTCCGCAAAAAGAAGGTCGGAACGACGACGTACGGGTTTACGAAAACAGGCGGAGACACTGGTGTATGAGGATGCCCGGCGTGCCTTCCGCGAGCACATCGCCACTCTAAACGACGCAGACCTGAACGGCAAGGGTAAGAGGGTACCGGCGGGCGAGTTGATGGAACTGTACCTGGAGTGGGTGGAGAAGAACCGCAGCACCCGGCGACGGGACTTTTTCTTTGCGCCTCACCCAGCAACCTTTTCCGCAAGCGCTCGCTGCAAGGGACAGGTTTCCGCGTCCACCGGCTCGCCGCGGCGGTAGGCGTCGAGCAGCACTTGCGATTGCCGGGCCAGCAGCCGGCGCACCTCGCGCCGCTTTCCCTTCTTGCGTGGAATCGTCATCTGTTCATAGGCGGTCGTCTGGTGCCTTAGCCAGGCGATGACCGCGGCCTCGGCGCGCCGCGGAAGTGGAATGCGCTCGGTGCGCGCGACAGTGCCGCTGCCGACCGGCGTGGCGTGTTCAGTGACGCCGCGGGCCAGGCGCTCAGCGAGAGCGGCATGGCGAACATCAAAGGCCAGGTAATCCAGGACGGCCTGGTAAAACGTCCCGACGTATGCTGTCTGCTTCCGTTCACGGCGGCTGACATCGCGGGCGCGCTGCCGGGCGTAGGTGGAGGTCGAGCGCTCGGCGGCGAGTTCGGCCTGCACCGCCTCGACGACGGCCCGCTCCGCCCACACGCCCTGTGAAAATGTTTTGCGACCGCGTTTCTCCTGTACCGTCCAGGTTGGCGTCGCCGCCTTGACGCGCCGGGTGAGGGCCGCATCGCCGGGCGGCATCAAGACCCAACTGTCCGGCGGATGCAGAATCTCGCCGCCGGCACTGCGAACCGAGCGCTCGTCCGGTCCGGGCGCTACAATGCGGTTGTGTTCGGGCATCGTCCTCTCTCCGGTCGGGCATCACCGCCAGCCACCAATAAGTCTGTATCGGACGAACGCCCGCCAAACTTGAGGAGAAGCCCGCAGGTTGCGCTGTGTGGCCTTCGCGGCAGGGTTTTTCAGATCCCGGGCGCAAGTTCCCGCCGGGCGAGCGTTCGGCGGACAGGGAGGAAGCAGTCATGCGCAATTCCAGGTCGAACCGCGAGCGCGATGTGGTTTCCGTACCACAAGAAGAGATGCGCGAGGCCAAGGCAGAGGCTATCGAGCCCCCTGTCATCGACCTCACTCTCCTCCCCGCCGCATCCCGGCCAACCCCCGTCCGCGACATGCAACACTGGCTCGACCTGTGCGGTTGACGGTCAGGCCCACGGGTTGGTTCGTAGTCCCGCCTTCAGGCGGAAAAACCTGTTCCGCCTGAAGGCGGGACTACGAACCAGAACTGCCTTGTCCCATCATCACTCTCGTAACTTCGCGGCGAACTGCTTGCGGAGCTTGGCCACTTTCGGCGCGACCACCGCGACGCAGTATCCTTGCGTCGGATTGTTGCGGAAGTAGCCCTGGTGATACTCCTCGGCTTGATAAAAGGTCTCGAAAGGCGTTACCTCGGTGACGATCGGCCCGCCCCAGATGCCGGCGGCGTTCAGTTCGGCGAGGACTTCCTCGGCGATGCGCTTCTGCTCAGGGGAATGGTAGAAGATGGCCGAGCGATACTGTGTGCCAACGTCGCCGCCCTGGCGGTTGCGCGTGGTCGGGTCGTGGAAAGCGAAGAACAGCTCCAACACCTCGCGGAACGAGAGAGTTGCCGGATCGAAAGTGACCTGTATGACTTCGGCGTGCCCCGTGTCGCCGTGGCAGACCTGGCGGTAGGTCGGATTGGGGACGCGGCCGCCGCAGTAGCCGGACTCGACGCGCTCCACGCCGCGCACACGTTCAAAGACGGCCTCAAGGCACCAGAAGCAGCCGCCGCCCAGGGTGGCCACTTGCAATTCAGGTTTTTTCGCGATTTTTTCATTCATCGCCGTGCTCCTTTCTTCACTCTGCACCTTTCCGATGCACCTTTCCGACCGTACAAGGAAAAGCAGCCAGGTGCATTCTACGGGAGGGCGGGCGCCCCTGTCCGCTTCGCCCCAAGTTGCTTCGGTCTGTCACGCCCATACCAGCGAGGAGAGCCTTCATGTCCAGACTCCACGCCGTCTACCTGGCCGTCGCTGTGACGGCCGTTCCCATTTACGCTCAAACGCCCGCTGATAAGGGGGACAAGCAGACTCCCGCTGCCACGGACGACGCCATCCGCCGATTGCTCCTCCGCCTCGCGCCGGTGCCCTTGTACCACGGGCAACGGATCAGCACCCTCACCTTCTCCCCGGACGGCAAGACCGTCACCACGGTCAGCAACGCCGAAGCGAAGGTGTCAGTGTTCGACTCGGCCACCGGCGAGTTGTTGCGCTCCTGGCAACTGCCGACCCGCCGCATCGGTCATAGCGCCCTGAGCAGCGACGGCAAACTCCTCGCTGCGGCAGACCCGTCGGGCCGCGCCGCCCTCTGGGACGCTGCCACGGGCAAACCACTCCGCCCGCTCAAGGGGACCGCCGGCGGTTGCCTGGCGATCTCCCCCGATGGCAAATCGGTGGTTTCGGGCCTGGCCGATGGCACCCTCGGCGTTTGGGACACCGCCACCGGCGAGCAGCGCTGTCGCCTGCCGAAATCGGCGTGGACACTCTCACTGGCCCTGGCCTTTTCTGCCGACGGCAAGCGAATCGCCGCCCCGCGGCCGGACGGCACCGTCGGCATCTGGGATACGACCGCCGGCAAGGAACTGCAATCGCTGCCGGCAGGCGCGCCTGACCTCCGCATGCTGAGCTTCACCCCCAACGGCAAGAGCCTGGCCTCGTCGGATGGTCGCGGCGTGGTGCGGATGTGGGATCTGGCGACGGCAAAGGAACGCCGCCAGCTGCAACTGCCCCTCGACCACGATCTCACCTGCGGGTTGTTCACCGCCGACGGCCGCGCCCTGTTGACGGGCGGCGCGGACGGCACCGTGCGCCTCTGGGAGATGGCCTCGGGCAAGGAGCGGCACCGCTTCCCGCAACTGCGCGGCTCGATCGACGGCGCCGTGCTGGCAGCCGACGGTCGCAGCATCGCGATGGCGACGACAAACAAGATCGCCTTTGTCCGCGAGGTCGGCGCCCTGACCCCAGCGGAGACGCACCTTGGACCGGCACCGCGCCCGAAGGATCTGGAAACGGCGTGGGCCGACCTGGCCGCTCCGGACGCGGCCACCGCGTATCGAGCCGTCGCGGTCCTGGCTGAAAAGCGTGGAGACGCAGTCGCCTTTCTGAAGAAGCAATTGCAGCCAGCCCCGGCGACCACCCCGGCGGAAATGACTCGCCTGATCGTGGATCTCGGCAGCGCCAACTTCGCGACGCGGCAGAAGGCGATGAAGGAGTTGGAGCGGCTGCACGAGGCCGCCGAGGACGCTCTCGAAGCGGTCCTGCGCGGCGATCCTCCGCTTGAGGTGCGTCAGCGCGTGCGGGGCCTCCTGGACCGGATCAAGCGTCAGGGCCTCCCCCTGGAGCGCGTGCGGCCGCTGCGGGCGGTCGAGGCGCTGGAGGCCATCGGCACGGACGAGTCGCGTCAACTTCTCCAGAACCTCGCGGGCGGCGCGGCGGGTGATCCGCTGACGGAAGAAGCGCGGGCCGCACTGGCGCGGTTGCGCAAAGGGAGTTCGCCGAAATAACGTCCCGGCAACCCGCTTGCGGGTTAGCAGGCAGAGCGCTGACCCGCAAGCCGAAGCTCAGGCGTTACCGCGGCGTGGGAACGCGGGCGGAGGCGCGGCCTGGACCTGGCGGCCACGCGACAGCTCGCGCAGCTTGTCGGTCAAATCCTTGGCGAGGTTGGCCCGCTTGAGGAAGAGCAGGGCAAAGCAAGTATCGATCAACTGGCCATGACGGTCGCTCCAGCTACCATCGGCGCTCTGCGTCTTCAGCACAATGGGGTAGCCCCAGTCGTACCAATCCTTGCCCCCGATGACGTTCTGCCCGTAGATCATGCCGACGCGCTCGATGCTCCACAGGAAATAGAGATCGCCCCAGGAGTCGGCCTGAAAGATTGTGCCGACATACTGGTGGCTCGCTGCGCCGGGGTCGCCTTTTTTCCTGCCGATCGAGCGCGCCACGTAGGCGAACGCCTTGTTCACACCGGCCTTCTTCGGGGCCGCAGCGACCTGGTGTTCGCTGACGAACTCCTTGTCTTCGCGGAGAGCGCGTTCCATCGCCAGGGCCATCAGTCCGGCGCAGGTGGCCGTGGTCCAGAGAGGACCAGGCTCGACGTCGCTGTAGATCCAGTGGCCGTCGGGAAACTGCGTCGCGTTGAAGGGAGCCGCCGCCGCGAGCAAGGTCGGACGCACCGGCACGCCGTGCTTGCGGGCGCCCCACAGGGCCAGCATGGCAAACTGCGAGTTCGAGATGGAATAGCCGCCGGGAGGCGCCGTCGGCTTGTGCGTGCCCTGCTTCAGGTTGGCGAGCAAGGCGGCTTCCTTGTCCGCGGGCAGAAGTACGCCATCGTAGGCCCAAACGCCATTGGTCCGTTGTCCGGCGATGATCCGCAGCGCCAGGGATTGGGCGAGCTTGCGATCCTTGGCGTCCAGCGGCCGGCTCTCGTGCCAGCGATTGAGGAAGAAAAGCGAGGCAGAAAGGACGTAAATTCGGTCCATCTGCGGGGCGGTCGCGCGGATGATCTCGGCCACGCGGAGAATGGCGGGGTCATTGGCCGGCACGTCGCACTCCAGCAGGGCCAAACCCATCAGGCCAGCGATGCCGGCCGTCTGCTGGGCGCCGATGCGGGCGTCAACAGGAGGAATGGGATCCTTGGCCAGCAGGCGCGCCTTGAGGAAGGCGACGCCCTTGTCAATGGCGGGCTGAACGATCTTGATCCGCGGATCGGGCGGCGCCTTGGGCGGCGTGGGGAGGACCACGGGGCCATCCGGCTCCGACTCGGTTTGCGGGCCGTCCTGACGAAAGAGGATCACCGCGGCAATCACGCCGGCAACGAGCAGCACGCCGAACCCCGCCAGGAGCAGCATGTCCCCGAGCCGCCGGCGCGGCGGACTTGAAAGGGGAGCGGGTTGTGGCTGTTCGCGCAGCGGGATGGCAACGGGAGCAGCGGGTGGTCCGGCGACAATGGCGTTTCTGGGGGCGGTGGGCGCGGCCTTGACAAAGGTGGCCCGGCACTGAGGACATGTCACCTTGTCGGATGGCGTTTGTGGTATGAGAAGGGGCGCGCCGCATTTGGGGCACGAGCGAGGCAACGGCGGCATGGGTGCGTTCTCCTTCAGGAGTTGTCTGCGCTGTCGTCGCGTCCCGTGTGCGGACCTCCGGTCTCCAGGGATCAACTCGGCAGACCGCAGACCGGCCAAGGCCGGGTTGTCCTGCAGGAACGGCTCGGCGGTCAGGCGCCTTCGGCGCCGTTCCCCTTCGCACCAGCCGGGCCAGGAACCCGTGGCAACTCTTCCAGGCGCGTTATGTGTTCAATGGCGACGATGTCCACCTGCAGTGCCACCTTGGGGCGCGCTGGGTCAGGATAGCCGATGTGGGCGCTCGTCGTGGTGACAAGCACAAGGTCAGGATGCCGGATGTCGTAGTTCGTGCCGTCCGACGTGACAATACGGAACGGCTCGAACGGTTTTCGGTTCAGCTTGGCGGCAAGGTCGTTTGCGCCCATGTCGGTTGCTCCTTCCTCGGTACGGTTCACTCTACGTCCCTTGGGACTCCTCGGCCCTCGCAGTCCCCTCCTGGCCCTGACACTCCGTTCCACGGGTCAATTGCGTACTGGATACCCTCGCTCTGCCGCAAACGCCGCATCACCTCCGGCAAGTGCTCCAGGGCGAGACAATCGTCGATCAGCGGACCGAGTTGCAACCGGTCGGACAGGAGGTACTCGCGCGCCTTCGCCACATCCGCAGGCGAGAAGTGGAAACTGCCCAGCACGTGCACCTCCTCGTAGTGTAGCCGATAGCTGTCCACCGGGTAAACGGTGCCGCGCGGCAGCCCACCGAACAGCAGTACCTGCCCGCCTGGTGCCGTCCGCTCGAAAGCCTGCTGCCAGCCGTCAAGTTGGCCGGTACACTCGACGACACAATCGAAACGCTCTGTGGAAGCCAACTGCTCTCCTAGCGGCACGGCGGCAACGTCCCACACCGGCGCGAGACCGAAACACTGGGCCAGTTCCAGGCGCCGTTGTCGGCGCCCCGCGCCGGCACGATGGCCCGCGGTATAGAAGGGTAGCAACTGGGCGAACAGCAGACCCATCGCGCCAAGCCCCAGAATGAGGACGCGATCGACGCCGCGCCAGTCCAGCATTTCCAGACCGTGGACCACGCACGCCAGCGGTTCCAGCAGGGCGGCGTGCTCCGGCGAGAGCCGCGTTGGCCGCGGAAAGAGGTTCTGCCGCGCCACCGGCTCTGGGATGCACAGGTGCTGGGCGAACGCGCCGAGCACCTTCTCCTTCATTACGTCGGGGCAAAGGTGCCAGCGCTGGTTGCGGCACAGGTCGCAGGCGAGGCACGGGGCGCTGTGAACGCCCATGATCGGCTGGCCCGGCTCGAAGAGTGGAGCACCGACGCCCAGTGCGACCACCGTGCCGGCGTAGCGATGGCCGAACGGTCCCGGCATCGGGATCTGCGGATGGCCGCGCTCGAACGCTTTGCGGTCCGTGCCGCCGGCGAGGGCGCGCTCGATGCGCACGAGCACCTGGCCAGGCTCCGGACGCGGCAAGGCGACATTGCGCACCTCAATACGACCTGGTTCGACGAGATAAGCGCAGCGGTGAATGTCGGCGGGATGGGGCAGGGGGCGCGGCGGCATGC
>DASPXY010001429.1:0-4434 GCA_035637055.1 Gemmataceae bacterium
CTCGCCCTGGGCCTGCAGCGCCCGCTCGATCCGGTCGAGCGCGAAGCGATCATGGTACGGCGACCGCTCGTTGCCGCCCACGGCGTCAGCGTTCGCGAGCGTCCGCAGCGACGGCAGGTAGGGGACGCGCGACATGGCGACGAGGTTCCCGGTCGCCGAGTAGTTCCCGAAGGTCAGGAACGAGAGCGGGCAGGCCGGTCCCTGGCACGCGGCGACGAGCGCGGCGAACGTCGGGTAGGCCATGCTGTCGAGCTTGCCGGTCGCCATGTAGCGGGCGCCGGGGGCGTGGTTGTTGACGGAGTAATCGAGGCCGTTGACGACCAGCAGCTCGTCGCCGAACTGGGCGTAGAAATCCTCGTTGCTCAGCCCGCCCTGGATGTGCCGCGCGGTCGGGGCGTAGCGGTGGGCGCCGCGGGTCAGGATGTCGCCCTCGCGGTACAGGCGGTTGATCCCGCCCGTGCCCTTGGGGTCCATCAGGTAGGTCGTGTCCCAACCGCCCGAGGCGTTGAGGACGACATAGTACGGCCCCTCGTAAGGCTCGGTCCGCGCTTCGGCTTTCGTTGGCAGCGGGAAGCTAAGCGGAGCCGCCACGCCGAGGCCGGCCAGGGCGCACCGCTTGAGGAAATCGCGTCGATCACGTTGCATGAGGGATTCCTCGTAGCCACAAGCTGCCAGCTTGTGGGCTGGGGATTAACGAGCAGTCGATTGTCCGAAGCCCACAAGCTGGCAGCTTGTGGCTACGAGAGGTTACTCGTAAAGGAATTCAGGGCGTCGCAACAGGTAGGTGACCACGGCGCGCCAGGCGCGGATCGTGTAGTGAGGGTCGGCGGGGGCATCGGGCACATTCGCCCGGCAGGAGTAGGCTTCCAACTTGTCCAGCCCCTTTTGCTCCCAGGCGTCGGCGACGATCCCCGCGAACAGGTCGAACGTGCGCCCGACCTCTGCGGAAGCGACGGCGTCGTGGCGCCCGAGCACGAGTTCGTGCAGGTGAACGATGGCCCGGCGAATCGTGGCGTCGGCCTCGGGAGAGGAGTTGGGGAGGACGTTCGGTTCGATGCCGGGGAACAGGCGGCGTTCGGACGGCTTGAGCGCGAAGTCGCGCAATGTGTGCTTGCACGCCACGTCGTTGGCCAGGATCCGCTGGAGCGCGCCCATCGCCCCGCTCGGGTCGGTGGCGCGCTCCGTGACCTCCTTGGAGTCAATGCCACCGTACAGGATGGCCAGTTGATCCTTGAGCTTGCCCCAGGGTTGCCCGAAGACGGCCTTCACCTTCCGTTCCACCTGCTCCGGGGCGAGCATCCGGAAGACGCCGATGTCATCCAGCTCCGCCCGGCGCTGGGGATTGTTCTGCGCGGTAGCGAGGCCGTCGGCGCGGTAGAAGTCGGAAACGATCCAGTCCTTGAAGGCGTTCTTGAGATTGAAACCGGATTTGGCGAACCGCTCGGCGATGGCCTCCACCTGGCGGCGCTGTTCCTGGTAAGCTCGCCGCTTGGCGGCGTACAGCGGGTCGTCCAGATCCCGGGGGGCCTGCAAAACCTTGCGGCCGGTGAGGATGTAGTAGACGTGCTCGGTCATGGCGACGGCGAAGCGGGGATCCTTGGCGGTGCGTTCGCCGAGCCATTGCAGCGCTCGCCAGCGCTCGCCGGGCTCCATCTTCTCCCCCTCGAAGCCCGCCTCAAACATGTCCTTGTACCAGCCCCCCTTGCGGCGGCCGTAGACCCCTTCAAAGCTGTAATAATCCTGGAAGCATCCGGCCACGGGATCGAGCGTCTTGTGGCAGACCACGCATTCCGAGGCCTGCATCGTCGGAATGGGGTACTTGGCCGAGACCGCGGCGGCGTCGGAAACCCGCGCGGCCAGCTCCAGGGCGTCCACGCCGAGGAAGTGCAGGTAGTACATGCGCGCCCGCAGGCGGTTGCGGTTCGTTTCCGTGGTCGGGTAGCGGCGCAGGTACTGGAAGGTGCTCAGCAGGCCCGCGTGCGGATAGTCCCCCGTGGCGGATTCCTGATCGGTCGCCTTGCTCCGCCCCTTCAGCGCCTTGAGTTTGACCGGGATGTATTCAAACGGGTCGTCGGGGTTCTTGAACTGCGCCTTCACCTCGTCGAAGACGCCATAGCCGCGGGCCGTGTAGGGCGTGACCATGATGTAGTCGGCCGTGACGATGTCGGTGAAGGGCCGGTCGTTCCGCACGATGTGTTCGAGCAACTTCATCGGCTCGCCGAGCAGGGCCTTGCGGTAGTCGGCGTCGAGCTTGTAGCGCGCCTGCTGGCGCGCCTTCGGGTCGGCGATGTGGCTCAGGTCGTGCTTCTGGGTCCACAGGCGCGTTTTGGTAAAATGCTCGTAGGACAGGACCGTCGCCTCGGGATTGCCGTCCAGCCCAAGCGTGAGGAAGATATCGTTGAATCCTTCACGAAGCCGATCGTAAAAGGCGTCTTCCTTTAGCAGCTCATCGAGCAGCGGCGGCAGCCCGGTTAGCTCTTTCGCGGCGACGGCGGTCCGTTCCGCTGGTGTGGGCAGCCTTCCTGTCAGCGACAGGGTGACGCGCCGGAGCAGCCGTCGTGAGTCCAGCATCTCCACCCCGGCGAAGAACGGCGGCAGATTTTTGTCTTCCGCGACCGGGCGTGGCGTCGTTGGCTGGGGCGTGTTCACCCGACGGACGAACTCGGCGAGGATGCGGTAGCCTGTGGAATCGGGCTTGAGGACGTCGGCCCCGCCGTGGTCGAGCCCGCCGGTGACTTTCACGAGGAGCCGGGACTGGTCCTTGTGTTTGATGCGTGCCAGCCGGGCGAACGCTTCCCGGTTGTGGCTCAGTGCCTCGTCCTGCGCGTGCGCCTGCAACTTCCGGGGATCCTGCAGGATGAGCTTGCTCTCCTCGGCATCCCCGCCCTGTTTATGACAAGTCACGCACCGGACGGCGCCGACCTTCGGCCAAACTTCCTTCGCGAAGTAGTCGTCGAAGTTTCGGGCGGCACGAGCCGTTGGAGTACCACCGGCCGCGCCGCCCTCTGCGACAGGTTGAGTACACGCCGGCCCGTTGTACGGCTTGTTGTCCTGCCCGCGCGCAGTCGCGGCACCAGCCATCAGGGAGCAGAGGACGAGAACCACCGAACGCGCCGCGAACGCCATCGTGAACCCCTTGGCCCTCGGTGCCGTGATGTGCCACCGAGTCGAACCTGAAGACCGCGCTGACCACACACAGGTTTCATCGTACCAGCTGCCACCTGCGTGAACAGCCAGAAAATGACCCAAACGGCGACGGATGACCGCCACGCCCCACACCCCCTCGACTACGCCGCGCTGACGGACGTGCCGACCAAACGGGTCGTCGCGTCTGCCGCGCCAGACGGTGTTACTGTCCCAGACACCGGCTACGCGGCCAGCGGCGCCACAACGCTCCGTCGCCGCTGGCCTCCGCAGCCCCGCCAAAGCGACCCTCGCCGCCGTGCTGGCGGCCATCGGGGCGGGCGGCATCGAGGCCGCCGCGAGGAGACGGATGCACGCGATGCGCTGGCGCAAGGTAGTTGCTTGTGTTATGGGGAAGGATTAGGACATCCGGGGTGCCTGATACAACTCGCATCATGCCGCATTCCTGTCGCGTCATTCTTGGCATTCGCCTGCGCCGCGAGAGGAGGCGTGCCCCCTCAACGAGACCGCTGTTGTCAAGCAGGGTGGCGTAGCTTTCCGAGCAGGGCGGCAGTCTCAGGATTGCCGTTGGAAAACCGACCCGAGGCGGCGCGGGTCGGGTAACTCTTGCGGCAAAAACTCTCTGCTTTCGAGGTAAGGCTGCAATTCGACAAAGCCACCGCCGGCAGCACTGGATTCGTATCCTGCCATCAACACGGCGAGTGTGTCCCAGGCGAGCAGTGGGCCGGACTGCGGTGACCGCTCCGGTGCCAGCACGCAGTCGACAGCGTCGTTGATCTCGTTGACGTAGCCATGAGCGTGGAACTGCTTGGGCCTGGGGAAACTGGTCCCCTGGGCGGTCGGCAACTTTTCGCGGAGCAACAGATTGCCAGCAACGCGGCCGTCGGGCAGAAAGAGTTCATGCTCGTCGTTCGGGTTCACCCGCAAGTCGTACTGGCCGAAGTCGGCGATCACGGAGAACTCGTTGCGAATCCCACTGATGCTCAGATCGTGACCGACCACTTCGGCCAGCGAGAGGTCGTCGAAGACCACGGTGATGCGGCCGAAATCGTCAACATGCTGCATGACGCGAAAATGCTCGCCGCTGGAGGGAGGCTGGTGTTTGAGCACCTGCAAGGCGACCGCCGCGACGCGCAACGGGCGAATCGGCCGCCCGTCGCGGAGGATCCCTTCGGCCTGCTTGAGGTACAAGCAGGGGCCCAGGGGATGGCACGCCTTGTTGAACAAGGCCCCGCCGCCCGACTGCGCCGGCGTATCGTAGGCGAGCGCATGCGAACCTTGATGGGCGCA
>DASPXY010001430.1:0-7987 GCA_035637055.1 Gemmataceae bacterium
CTAGTTTGCGAGTCGTCTCGGGTTAGGTAATTCAGCAGAAAGGACCGAGCGCATGCGACCGACCGAAAACCGGCAGCTGCTCCTGCCGATCCTGGTGGGAGCGTTGGCCATCGCGGGGATCGCGCCGCAAGGCATTCATGCGGCGTGCTGTTATTTCTCGGCAAAGGACGCGGACATTCTGCAGCCTGCCCAAAAGGTGTTCATCACCTGGGATCCGGTCAAGGGCGAGGAGAGTTTCACTGTCCAGCCCAAGTTCGAGGGCAACGCTCGCGACTTTGGCATGGTGATACCGACTCCCTCCCAGCCCAAGTTGCACGCGATGCCGCGCGACTTTTTCAAGCACCTCGCTGTCTTCTCCATCCTCAAAAAACGTGAGCAGGCCCACTCGAAGTTGCTGCCGATGCCGCCTCCCGCTCCGGCAGCAGGTTTTTTCAGTGGCCGGTTCGCATTGATGAATGGCGTCGACCCCCAAAGCAAACCACGCGAGTCCACCGTCAAGGTTCTGGAAACGGGCGTGGTCGGCTCGCTGGATTACAAAATCATCGAGGCGGGGCGCGCCGACGACCTGTATGCGTGGCTGAAGGCGAACAAGTACAGTTACAGTGGGGATGAGGCGACGCTCAACTTCTACGTGCAGAAGAAATGGGTCTTCACGGTCATGAAGATCGACACCATGCAGATGCGCAAGAACAAGGACGGCTCTTACGCCGGTGAGGTCTCCCCCACTCGATTCACTTTCCAGACCGACAAACTCGTCTATCCCCTCAAGATCACGCAAATCTCCGTCAAGGACAAGACCGAGGCGTTGTTCTACGTGCAGGCGCCCTACAAGGTCGATCTCCCTGGGGAGATGAGCTATCAGTATCAGTGGGTGCCCATGCTCCAGGCTGCCTCCGGCTGCACTCCCGGCGGTCTGCCCGGCAAGGGCGCCGACTGGCTCAAGGCCCTCGACGATCAACTCCCTGCCCTGCTCAAACGCGGCCAGGATCTGGGCTTCGGCTTTGTGCAAGGGCGGCGGCCCGTGCCCAACCAGCAGGGCCGCGTGGCGACGACGATGGAGTGGGCACGCCGGTTGAGCGCCGACGACATCAAGATCCTGACCGGCAAGGCGCCTTACGGTGAGAAGGTGCCCGATGTCGATGAAGGCTTCACCCAGGCCGACCTCAAGGATCCGCAGCGTGCCGCCGCCATCTTCAAGGTGATTCAACAGCGTCTGGCCAAGGCGCGGCAGGAGCGGCCCGACGGCTACCTCGTGCGTGAGGCCCCTCTTGAGGACGTGCGGGCGTTGCAGCACTTGGCGGGCCACTTGCAGGCTGGGCTGTTCATCACGAAGTTCCGCAAGATCTTCACGCGCGGTGAGATGAATGACGACCTCCTGATCATTCCCGCGCGCCAGGGTCAACGCGAAGACAACTCCGAATACGAGGAAATCCTACCTACGTCTCCACCGTGAGCGATCCCGTAAGGAGTCATCTTTCCGGGCGGCGGGGCTTTGGTCTTGCCGCCCGGACTGGAAAGCGAGGGAGACATGCGGCGGAACCGGAGTTTGTGCATCCTCGCGGCTGGCTTGCTCGCCGTCGCATTCCACCTCGCGAATGCTTCGCTCGCTCAGCGGTCCGCTGCCGGCGAACCGTCGCCTCACGCCCTGCCCCAGCGCTACAAAGGTGTTTCCAAGACGGCGAAAACCAAACTCGTCGCGGTCTGGGGCACGCCCGAACAAGAGCCGGCCTGGGGCCCGACGGTCTCGTTCTCTCGCGACGGCAGCCGCGCCCTCAGCACGAACAGCAGCATCGACCCGTTGACCGGCAAACTGCTCGATGGCAGCATCGTCGTCTGGGATGTCGCCGCCGGGAAGGTCATGCGCGCGATCGCGACGCCGGGGGCGGCCCCAGTTGGAGCGATCCTCTCCGCCGACGGTAGACGCGCCTTCGCTGCGACCACGACAATTGACGAAATGGTTCAGCAACACTTCCATCTTTTCGTCGTGGACACGCACAGCGGCAAGATGACGCAACTTGCCAGAGACGAGAAGGGTATCGTCTTCGCCCTGGCGCTGACCCCCGACGGCAAGCGCGGCCTGTCGGGGGCCCAGGACGGCACCATCAAGGTGTGGGATCTCGACCAACGCAAGGAGGCGCTCGCGCTGCCGGGCAACAAGGTCAGCGTCCTGCTCGCCGCCCTTTCCCCCGACGGCAAGTTCGCCCTCGTCGGCACCACCGACAACGTCCTCCGGCTCTTCGATCTGCTGAGCGGCAAGGAACTCAAGGTGCTCACGGGGAACAACCTCCCGATGGAGGTTCTCGCGGGCCTGGCCTTCTCCGAGGACGGCAAACGGGCGTTGTCTGCCGCCACCGATTCCAGCGTCAAGGTGTGGGACATGCCAACGGGCAAGGAACTCCGGCATTTCAAGCCCGCCACGTCGGCGGGCCACGGCCTGAGTGGCGTGCGCTTCTCCGCCGACGGCAAACGCATCCTGCAGGCGCGCTCGGCCATCCCTCCCCACGGCGCTGCCGCACCGAGTGGCGCGCTCGTTCTCTGGGACGTCGATACCGGCAAGGAACTCTGGGCGCACAAGATTCCCCTGCGTGGTCTGGTTCCCCTGTGTTTCATCGACGGCGGCAAGCGTGTCCTGGCGGGCGGTGGTGCGAACCCGTTCCTGCTCCTGAACGCCGCCGACGGCAAGCAAGAGCGTCTTTGGGGAGGGCACAAGGGGGCTGTGATATCGCTCGCGTTGACTGCCGACGGCAAGCGTGTGTTCTCCGGCAGCCTGGACGGCATGGTGAAGGCATGGGATGCCCCAACCGGGCGCGAACTGTGGACGCTGAGAGCCCACGACGATGACATTACCGCCCTGGCCGTGAGTGCCGACGGCAAGCAACTCATCACGGCGAGCGCCGACAAAACCCTCAAACTATGGGACACGACGACTCGCAACCCGATTCGCATCTTCAAGGGCCACACGGACAACGTGACGTGCGTGGCGCTGTCTGCTGACGGCAAGTTGGCCCTTTCCGGGAGCGGCGATCGACTCGTCAAACTGTGGGAGGTCGCCACCGGCAAGGAGCTGCGCAGTTTTTCCGGCCATTCCCATGCAGTCACGTCGGTGGCCCTGTCGCGCGGCGGCGGGTTTGCCCTGTCGGGCAGCGAGGACGGGACGCTGAAACTGTGGGATCTGGGCCAGGATAAAAAAGAAGTGGAACCGCTGACGCTGGAGGGCCACAAGCGCACGGTTACCAGCGTCGTTTTCTCGGCAGATGCGCGGCGGATCCTTTCGGGCAGTCAGGATCAGACCGTCAAGTTGTGGGACGCGGTCGAGGGCAAAGAGATTCGCACGTTCCGCGGCCACAAGAACTGGGTCAACCTCGTGGCGTTGTCGCCGGATGGCAAGCTGGCGCTATCGGCGGGCGACGACCTGGCGGTGAAACTGTGGAACATCAACACGGGCAATGAGGTCGATCACCTCGATCTGGGCGGTGCGGGCGATTTCGCTCGCTCGCTGGCGTTCGCGCCGGACGGGCGGTCGTTCCTGATCGGCTCGGCGAGTTGGGTGATCTTGCGGTTCGAGCTGACGGGGAAATGACATCCGGTTTCCCGCTTGCGGGTTAGCGCTCTTGAGAGCGCTAACCCGCAAGCGGGAAACCGGGATCACGTCGCGGCCTTGGGTTCCTCCCACCACGGGCTGAGGACGTGAATCTTGGTGAGGGTCTGTTCGCGCTCGCGTCCGTCCTTGGCGGCGGCGAGGCGCGCCTTGAGCTTGCGCATCTTTTTCTTGCGGTGCTGACGACGTTTCAGTTCGCTCTTGCGCTCCACCATGTTGAAAGACCTTCCCTTGTGATGGTACAACAGAGTAGTGGGTGTGCCGGTGACCAGCGACCCGGGTGCCTATGTTCCCACTTGTTGAGGTAGCTTGCAATGGGTAAACGCGTCCTTTTCACGACGGCGGGCTTCGTGGCCGGCGTGGTCGCCACGCTCTACCTCGGCCACGCCCTGGCCGTGCGCGCCCAGTTGTCGGAACGCCCGGGCAACTCGCTGGACAACCCCATCGACGTGCCGCGCGATCTCAGTGGCCTGTCGATCAAGAACCCGCGCATCCGCATCGTCCACACGAGCGACCCGTCCAAGGAAGGCGGCTCGATGTATCTGCAGCAGGTCGATCCCTGGCTGGGCTATCAGTGGGGCCGCAGCCTGACGCAGCGGAATTTCCGCGACCGCGATGGCGTCTACGGCGATGCCGGGAAGCTCGACGGCATCATTCTGCCCGATGGCGTGACGAAGATGATGGATCGCGGCCACACGAACTCATGCGCCGCCTGTCACAACAATCCCTATCGCGACGCCGGCGCCGGCATGACGATCGCCAAGAACGGCGGCTCGGGCCGCAACACGCCGCACATGTTCGGCGCCGGCCTGGTCGAGATGATCGGCCTGCAGATGCGCTTGCAGGCGCTCGCGATTGCCGACACGAACCGCGACGGCTGGATCAGCATGGCGGAGGCTAAGGGCAAGCGCTGCGTGATCGCCAACGTGCCGCTGGGCGTGGCCGGTCGCGTCGAGATCGACTACGGCAGTTTCGACGACGAGGACGGCGATGGCTACCCCGACCTCAACCCGATTTTCTACCCGATTTTCGTGGACAAGCACGGCAAGCGTATCCCGACGGCGCGCAGCCTCAAGTCGCCGGAGGTGGCCGGCTACACGATCGAGGTGCAGTGCTTCGGTTTCGGCCATCTCTACATGCCGTTCCGCCCGCCGGTCTCGACGACCATTCGCTCGTTCACGATTACGCCCTTCGATATCCATAGTGGTCTGCAAGCGTGCGACCCCTGCACGTTCACGAGCCCGCACGAGAACGGGCTGGCGCTGGTGTCGAACGCCGGCGCTCAGCAGTTCATCACGGCGGCCGGCAAGGATCGGGCCAGCGTGAAGGGGCCGACCGGCATCAGCCTCGACGATCCCGACCGCGACGGCTACTGCGAGGAGATCACCGAGGGCGACCTCGATGTGGTCGAATGGTATCTGCTCAATCATCCCGCCCCGGCCCGCGGCCGCATCACCCGAGAGGTGCTGCTCGGCGAAAAGGTGTTCCACAAGATCGGCTGCGCCAGCTGCCACGCCCCCGACTGGCACCTGTACGCCTACAACCCCGGCGCGAAGGACTACACGCAGCGCTACGACGGCGACCGCCGTTTCTTCGAGTTGGAGGTTGCTTATAACGAGAAAACGGAGCGCATGGAGGGCAAATTGGTGTATCTCGCCGAGAAGCGCGGTAACCGCTCATTGCCGAAGCGTGACGCCTACACGATTCGCGGCATCTACAGCGATTTCAAATATCACGACGTCGGCGAGGCGTTCTATCAGATGCAGTACGACGGCAGCATCATCAAGAAGTGGCGGACGGCGCCGCTGTGGGGCGTCGGCCATACGCAGCCTTACGGTCACGACGGCGCCAGCCTCGATCTCGATGCGGTGATTCGCCGGCACGGCGGCGAGGCGCTGGCGTCGCGCAACGCTTACCGGGCGCTGAGCGACGTCGAGCGCCGTCAGGTGATCGCGTTCCTTGAGAGCATGGTGCTGTACCAAACCGACCAGTTGCCGTGCGACCTCGACGGCGATGGCAAGATCGCCGAGAACTTCATCGTGCAGAAGATGAACACGGGGATCGAGCGCTTCAATCCGGAGTGGCTGTTCCGCGTGCCGGGCAAGATCGAGGGGCCAGTGCGCAACGTCCGCGGCGAGCGGATCATCTCGCACGCGCTGACGAACGTGCGGCAGGCGTACGGGCTGGACCTGCACTATCTGCGCGACAGCGACGGCGACGGTTTCCCGGATGTGATCGATCCGGCGCCGTTCAAGCCGGGCTTCCGCGACGGCGTACGCTGAGGCTGCCTGGCTGCTGGCCGTTTCGCGCTCGATATCGAGCGCGAAACGGCGAGCAAGGACACCGCGTCACTGGTATAATGAAATGGGTGGCTGGTCCGATTGGATTGCATTGCATTGCACGCGGACACCTCTCCCACCACTCCAGGCGTTCGCGGTGCGCGCCGCAGACCGCTGCCACCCTCGCACGCGGGGAGGGCCGCGAGATTACCCCTTTGCCGATCCTCATTTAACAACGAGACCCAACCCTCTTCGGACTGGGGGTCAGACATGCACGTGCGCCAGTCTCTCGAACTCCGCACGCTCCATCAGGCCGAACTCGTCCAGATGTCTGCGCAGAACGATCAGGTATTTCTGATCGACAGGTGCGTTGGGGCGGCGCGGGGGGAACATGAACTGGGCCCCGGAGGGGTGCTCGTAGGTGACGTGCGAGCCCTTGACGATGGTCTTGGTAAAGTCCAGTTTCCCCAGGAGCCTGTCCAACTCTCCGAAGGTGAAGACGTTATTCTTCATGGTGGACCGCCTGTTTCGCTTGCCCGTGGACCCGGTCGCGGAACGTCGCGAATCGCCGCACCGCCGCCGAATCCACGATGTTCGTTTTCGGGACGTGTACTGTTACCTGCGCCCCGCCCTTGGTGGGATCGAACCCGGGTTGCCTCTCAAAATACGCTTGCACGTACAACCAGTAGGCCACCTCGGCCCGGGTATCGTAGACAACGAGGATGACGGGCACCATCTCTTCTAGCCAGGCCAGCAAGTCGGCCCGGTCGATCCGGAAGGCGATCACTTCCCCACCGGCGAGTACCTTCAACCGCTCGGTCGCCTTGAGTTGCAGGAAGACGCTGCCGGGCTGTGTTTCCCCGTGCTTGTTGTAGGTGAACAGGATGAGGTCAACGCCGTAATCGTGAACGATGCGCTCGACCGAGAAGCCGCACAGCAGAGCGTGGCGTTCGACATGGTTGGCGCTCAGGTCCGCGATGACGTGCTCGCGCGTGCGGCGTTTCTTCCGTGGGGGAACCTGCTTCCTGGCCACTGGTCTACCTCCCGTCCGGGTTGCCTTCCCTGCCCGTGAAGAGAGACTTTGGTGATTGTACCGGACCGTGAGGGGCCGGAACAGGCGAAGGTCACGGCAAAGTTGTTGGGACCGCCTGTGCCTTCGTGGGTGCGGTTCGAGCCGATTATCGGTTCCTGGCCCCTTTCCACCCTCTCGGCCGCTCCTTCGGCCCGGAAAATGATGAAGGCAGGTCCGACCCAGTCACTGCTCAAGCACCGCCCGGTTTTTTCCCCAAAAACGGGGGAGGGATGGCGGCACCCTGAATCATCTGCCGCTGTTCATGGCAATCCCCCTGAAATTGGGATCGATCAACGGGACGAAAACGCCAGAAGGAAAAGAAGTGATCCTCTTGGACCGCCTCAGCAAGCCGTTCTTCGCAGCGATCAAGGATTCGCTTTGCCGTGGCGGCGTCACCGGCCTTCCAGAACGTCAGGGACCAAAGGGGAAGATCTTGGAGTTTGGCGGAATCGCCGAGCTCCTGAACGGCCAAATCCAAGTGCCTCTCTTGAAGGAAGGATGTTACGGCATCGCAACAGTACCGTGTCGCTTGTGCCTCGTTCCCATCACCCCAGTAGGCCATGGCCAGACAGCAAAGATCCGCGACGTTCGCTGCAGATGGCTTGGTGACACGCGGCTCCAGCAGGGCAATCGCCAATCGCCACTTTTTGAGTCGAATCAACCGTCGGGGATCCGTCTTGGCAGAAGGAGGAGTGGGGGTGTCCTCAATGAGCGCATCGCGGTCTTCGGGGGAGAGTTGCTGGATACGCGGTTTTTCTTCTGCCTCCTTGAGTTTGTCACGGTTGAGCCGGCGCAACTGCTGAAAGGCAGACGCAACGTATCGATTGATTCCGGGAAAATCTCCCGTCAGCGGGTCCGCGGTGTCGATTGGTGTCGTATCGAGTTCAGGCGATTTGGCCTCTTGCTCCATCTCTGGGAGGATCACCATCTGGTTTAACTGAGTCTCTTCGGAACGGGCCGATGGTTGGGTAGCCGGGGCTTCGAGTAAGCACAAAAGATCAGCGACGGCGCGGGGATCTTTCAGGCGTCGCCGATAAG
>DASPXY010001431.1:0-2255 GCA_035637055.1 Gemmataceae bacterium
CGGCCTGCGACAGAGCGACGTTGAGCTGGTTGTTCGTGCTTCCCAGCTGGGCCAGGGCGCCATTCAGCTGGTCATTCGCGCTCGCCAGTCGCCCGCTGTAGAACAGGCTCACGATCACGCCGACCAGCGCGACAACGGCCACGGCGCCCGTCACTGCCAATCCCGCCAGCGCCGGCCGCCGCCGTACCCATTTTGCCAGTCGCTCCCAGACACGAGCCGGCCGTGCGGCGATCGGCTCGCCGTCCAGGAAACGGCGCAGGTCGTCGGCCAGCGCCGCGGCGCTGTGGTAACGCTGGGCCGGATCCTTGTGCAGACATTTCAGGCAGATTGTCTCCAGATTGCGGTCGATGTCGGAGCTGAGCCGCCGCGGCGATGTCGGCTCCTGATGCAGCAATTGCCGCAAGGCATCGATGTCGGAATCGGCCTGAATGGGTGGCCGGCCGGTGAGCGCCTCGTAGAGGATGCCACCGAGGGCGTAGATATCCGCGGGCGTACCGACCGCGCGAATGTTGCCCGCGGCCTGCTCCGGTGCCATGTAGCAGACGGTGCCGACGATGGCGTGCGAGGGCGTCAGGTCGCGCTCGCGGTTGAGGCGCTTGGCGAGGCCGAAGTCGGTGATTTTCGGGATGGCGTCACCTAACCCCCCCAGCCCCCCTTCCCTGCGAGGGAAGGGGGGAGGGTCTTGCTCCCCCTCTCCGTTGCGGGGAGGGGGTTGGGGGGAGGGGTGGCAGAGCAACACGTTCGCCGGCTTCAGGTCGCGGTGAATGATGCCGTGCGTATGAGCAACGTGCATCGCCCGCGCCAGCGTCTCGACCAGCGCCGCCGCTTCGCGCTGCGGCAACGGTTGGCCTTGCAATCGCTGAGCCAGGCTGCCGCCCTCGACGTACTCCATCGCGAAGTACGGCAGGCCATCGACCTCACCGACCTGATAGATCGGAACGATATTTGGATGTTGCAGATCCGCCAGGGCTTCGACTTCGCTATCGAAGCGCGCCCGATCGGCCGGCCGCGCGTACCGCCCCGAGAGCAGCATCTTGAGAGCGACCAGCCGCGAGGGCTTGAGCTGCCGCGCCTTGTAGACCACGCCCATCCCGCCGTGCCCCAGTTCCCCCAGAGTCTCGAAACCCGGGACGTGAACGGTGCCGTTGCCATCGGCGGCGGTCCCTGGCTGCGTCGGCGGCAGGGATTCACTCGGCGCGGTAGGCTCCATGCCGAAACGATCCTCCATCGCCTCGATGGCCGCGATGCGCTGCCGCAGTTCGTCGGCCAGTTCGGGACAAGAGCCGCACAAACGCTCGACCGGATCGCCGCCGGCGTCGCGCTCCTCCTGCCAGCGCAGCAGCAGCTCGTCGAGCACCTCGTCGGCGAAACCGGCGTGGTGGGCGCGGAATTCACCGTTGCCGAGGCCGCCGTGTCGCCGGCGCAGATCCTGCCAGCGCAGTACCAGGTCGTCCGCTTGTGTTTCGATGGGTGAAGTCATTGGCTACAGTCCCGGTAGGCTACCTTTGAGGGCCTGGTGAAGTTTGAGTTGCGCTCCCTGCCAGCGGCGCTGCAGGGTGCGCACGGAGACGTTAAGCAGGGCGGCCGCATCCGCCTGCGGCAACCCTTGATAATACAGTAGATCGACCGCCTCGCGCTCCTCGGCGGGCAGTTTCTCGACCTGCTCATGGAACTCGCACCACTCCGCGAGGGCGCTGGGGTCGTGCGTCGCGTCGGGTGGGTCGAGCGGTTCGTCCTGCGAACCCTCGCCGGCCTGGCTGGCGTGATGGGCGCCCGCCCCGTGCGGACCGTAGAAATGGCGCGCGAGATCCAGCAACTCGCGGCGAATCTGCGTCGCCGCGAGACCGAGCAGGGCGCTGGTCGTGGCGGGCTGGACCTCATCGAGCGAGCGCAGCAGCCGCAGCAGGGCGCTCTGGAGCACGTCATCGGTTTCGGCGTAGCGCTTGACGCCGGGATAGCCTTTGAGCATTTTCCGCGTCAGGCGACGTAACCGATCGCAAACGTGTTCGATCAGTTCCCCGCGTGCCGACGCATCGCCGGCGCGCAGGCGCGCGAGCCAGCCCTGGAGTTGCGCCGTCAGAGGGGGTCGATCGGTCATGAGCCGTTCCCCGCGGAGCCGCGACGAAGGATCCTTGTCGGTCAATGGCTTTCGCCCAAAAGCCTTTCCAGTCTATCCCATTGTAGACGACGGCGGAACCCAGGCATGCGTTCATCTTTGAAACGACTGCGCGACCCCTCCCCCCAACCCCCTCCCC
>DASPXY010001432.1:0-3240 GCA_035637055.1 Gemmataceae bacterium
CGAGGGCCGGCCGCTCCTTGCCGGGGGCGATGTCGGGAATGTGGCCGTCGCAGTCAAAGCCGTCCTCGGTGGCGTCGTCGCCGGCCTGGATCTTGATCAGGCCGACGTTGAGGCGCGTGTCGCGGTCGGCGGCGAAGGTGAGCGTGCCGGCGATGTGGACAAAGCGCATCACGTCGTCGGACCGCAGGTCGTAGACGACGCGGTGTCCTTGGCGGATCTGCACCCGGGCCAGGGCAGCGGGGACTTTTCCGCCCTCCCAGGTCTGCGGGGCCGACCACGGCCCGCTACGGGCAGAACGGATCAGGGGTAGTAGTTGCGTCGGGGCGGCCTTGCCTTGCTCCGCGGCGGAGCCGGGGGAATCCCCCGCCGGAGCCAGGGTGAACAAGAGGAGAGCAACGGTCGCATGGTGGGTAAGACGGCGCAGGGTCATGGGGGTGGGATCCTTCGGGCCGGAGCAAAGAGGGATGAATTGTTTATTGATTCTCAGGTATGTAATATCCTGTTTTCAGCCCCCTTGAGGGGGCTTACCGCGGAAGCGGTGTAGGCCCGCCCTTGAGGGCGGGTGGAGCGGGCGCAACCCACCTCTCTCCTCCCTGGCCTGAGCCCCCTTGAGGGGGCTGACAACAAGGCCGCCAATTCCCGGTCACCCGCCCTGAAGGGCGGGCCTACACCGCTGACGCGGAAAGCCCCCTCAAGGGGGCTGAAAACAGGAAAGCCATTTCCGAAGACTACGAAAACCACCGTAACGATCCGGCATGCTGTGTCAGGGTATGACCTTGACGCTATCCGGAAAAGGGGTGGAGTTTCCCGCTCAGGTGGCCTCCAAGACTGGGACGGTGTCGAGCACCTCGCGCACCACGTCGGCCGCTGCCTTGCCTTCGACCTCTGCCTCGGGGCGGATGATGAGGCGATGCGATAGCACCCCCGCGGCGACGGCCTGGACGTCCTCGTGCGTATAGTAGTGGCGGCCGGCGAGCAGGGCTCGTGCCCGCGCACACCGCAGTAAACAGAGCGACGCGCGCGGACTGGCGCCGAGGGCCACGTCGGGATGGTTGCGCGTCGCCTCGGCCAGATCGACGATGTATTGCAGCAACTCCTCGCGCCCGTAGACCGACGCCAGCCGTCCTTGCACGTCGAGGATCAGATCGGGACTAAAAAGCTCCGTCACCTCGACGACCGGCTGGCTGTGCAGCTTCAGCATCGCGATTTCCTGCCGCGGGCCGGGATAGCCCATCTCGACGCGCAGCAGGAAGCGATCCAGTTGGGCTTCCGGCAGGCGGTAAACGCCCTCCTGTTCGACGGGGTTCTGCGTGGCCATCACCATGAAAGGCTGCGGCAACTGCAGCGTGGTGCCCTCGATAGTCACCTGGTTTTCCTGCATCGCTTCGAGCAGGGCGGCCTGCGTCTTGGCGGGGGCGCGGTTGACCTCATCGGCGAGCAGCACCTGACAGAACAGTGGCCCCTTGCGGAGCACGAAATCGTTACTTTTGCGATCGAAGATATAGGTTCCAGTGACGTCGGACGGCAGCAGGTCGGGGGTGAACTGGATGCGCTGGTACTGCGTGCCGAGGATGCGTGCGAAGGTCTTCGACAGAGTCGTCTTGGCGACGCCGGGCACGCCCTCCAGCAAGACGTGGCCGCTGGCAAGCAGGGCGATGAGGAGCTGGTGCGTGATGTGCTCCATGCCGACGACGACACGACTGACCTCCGCCACCGTGCGCTCGCGGAGCTGGCGCACCTGCTCCGCCCACTCCTTGGTGACGGCGCCGTCCGTTCCGAGATCGACCCGTGGTGTCATGGGTTACTCGCTGCGAAGCCCACGGGCCGCGGCCCGTGGGCTTGACTCGAAACGCAGCGCCCCGTCGTCGAGGGCGGCGCGGACGCGCGCCATCATCGGGACCAGGACCGCAAACGCGGCGGGCGAGACCGGCAGCGGCTCGCCGTAGGCGACTCGCCAAAGCCGCTCCACCTCGCGCTGCAGACGCCGATTCCTGCGAACGGGCACCGGCGGTGTCGGTGGCTGCTGCGCCGCGGCGGCGTGGCCCTCGAAGCAGAGCCGAGCCAGATCGCGGGCGGCTTCCCAGCAGTTGCCATGCTCGACGGCAGCCTCCTGGCGGCGAGCGACGGCTGGCTGCTCCGAAGCGTCCTGGGCCACCCGGGCGGCCACGAGGGGCACCTTGATCTCGCCGCGAAGTTGCGCTCGCACCAGGCGGCCGAACCCGTAGAGCCCGAGCAAACCGGAAACGCCGAGCAGCAGCCATTTGAGGAGTTGCTCGTGGGGGACGTTGTCCTGGATCAGTTGGTTAAACGCGTCTTCCTCTTCCAGCTTCCGCAGCCCTGCGTTGATCAAGGTAACGATCGGCAGGGGCGGCCGAATGAGCGGGACGTCGAAACTGCCCACCACCCAGCCATCGTCGATAAACAGGGCGTACTTCCGACCCCCTCCAGCGGTCAGCCGACGCAGGCAATCGACGGTGAAGATCGCGTTATCGTTGTCGTGCCGCCGGGCCAACATGCAGTTCAGGAAAACCCCGTGGCCGCCGAGGACCAACACCGGCGCCCGCTGCTCCTCTGGACCGGTGCCGACAATGTACGGTAACCGAAGGTCTTGGGGACGGGGGAAGTTCTCCGCTACACATTCACTCGGAAAAGTCGCGAGAATCTGGAGTGGACTGTCATCGAGGAGCGTCACGAAACTGGGGCCGTTGGTGGCGATCTTGCGCTGAGAGCCAGCCGGGAGGAAAGAGCGAAGCTCCTCGGCGTTCTGCAGGATCGGACAATTGTCGTGGCCTTGATAACCCTCGAGACGTCCCCAGGGATCCACGAAAACACGTCTGCCATTGATGGACGCTTTGAGTTCATCCCGCAACGGCCCTTCAGCCGGCAGATGGGAAGCGATCAGGATGGCGCCACCTTGCTCGCGGAATTTCTTTAGACCGCCTACCTGGTGTGCCACGAGCGGGAGTTTGTCCGTCCTGCGGAAGACGATCAGCAGCGTCTCCCGCGGCGTTACCTTGCCGAACTCTTCCACACTCTGCAGCGGTCGCAGTTTCAACAGCTTGAGAAAGTTCCGGAAATGATGGCTCCCATTCCAGGGGAGTTTTCCTTTGTCCTCCTGAGCGTGAAGGAAGGGCGCAGCGGCGAACAGGCATCCCAGCAAGACGGCCCGAACGCCGGGCCGAAGGAAACGTCTCATGCGTTTTCCACTCCGGCCAGGAGGCAAAGATCGCGCCGAGCGGC
>DASPXY010001433.1:0-4152 GCA_035637055.1 Gemmataceae bacterium
CTCCATCTAACCGGAGTAGCCGCAAGATGCTGGTGGTCGAGCCTCGCTCCACCCCAGCATCTTGGGCCTGCGAGAAGCCAGCTCCGCCTAAATGGAGACCCCCGACGTGGCTTAGGACCGGGGCTGCGGCGTCGAGTCCCAGAAAGAGCACTGGTGCTCGGCGCCGTAGGTTGCCGCCGTGATCGTCCTGGTCTGGTCCCCAGGACGCAGCGACATCAGCCTCGCGTCCGCTCCGGCGCTTGCCGGGTAAGCCGGCCAGCGAGGCTGGCCGGAGGCGTCCGGTGAGCCGGACTTCGTAAACGCGCCCCAGTAGGCGACCATCTGGCGGGAGAGCTCCTGCTGCGCCGGTGTGAACTCGGCCGACAGTGAGTACCCGTTGGTGAAGCTCGGCCATAGGTAGGCGAGTTCCATCGAGTGAGCCGCGCCGAACTGGTAGCCGGGAAGGCTCCTGTTGGGTCCTGGGGCGTGCCTGTCGTCGAACTGGTAGAAGTACACCGGAGTCGACTTCCCCAGGGACGACGCGACCTCCTGCGCCCCGCAGCCGCCGATCCCGCCGTACAGCCAGCTGTCGGTCAAGAGCGCCCCGATAGCGTACGCGGCCCTGTACGGGCTGGGGTACGCCGACAAGGGGTACCGGGCTAGGACCTTCGGCGCCAGGGACCCGAAGGAAGTAGTCACGAACTGCGCGTACTGCTCGCGCGTGTCGTGGGCGTAGCCCTGCGTGAACAAGCGGCCCTCGTCGTGATTGTCGCCCATCAGGATCGGCACCCGGTTGAAGCGGCCGGACGCGATCGCCCGCAGCGGCGGGATCGGCATGTCGGCGCCGCCGTAGGTGTAGAAAATCGGCACGTAATTCGCGCTGGCCGACACCAGGGATGCAACCCCCTTGCCGCGCAGGCAGGCGGCGGCTGTCGCCGCCGTGGGGCACCCGGCCGCCTTGGCGAAGGCGAGTGACTCCGCCTGGGCCGTCGCCTCGGAGTTACTGCGGCAGCTGCCGCTTTCCATGATCGCCCGGTCGAAGAGGCCCTTGGCGGGCGGTGAGGCGAGCAGCGAGCAGACCGCCAAGCCGCCCGCCGACTCCCCGGCGATCGTCACCTGGGACGGGTCGCCGCCGAACGCCGCGATGTTCGCCTTCGTCCACCTCAGCGCCGCCTCCATGTCGAGCAGGCTGAAGTTGCCGGCCGGCTCAGACCTGGATAGCCCTGGCAGATTCAGGAGGCCGAACGGCCCGAGCCGGTAATTGATCGTGACGACGATGATGTCGTCCGACTGGACCAGCAGCGAGCCGTCATACTGGTCGCCCGCGCCGTTGAGCAGCCCGCCGCCGTGGATCATGAACAGCACTGGCAGCTTCTTGCCCGTCGCTATCACGCTCGGCGCGTAAACGTTGGCGTACAGGCAGTTCTCGTTGTCGATCCGCGGCCCGTTGCCGCTGGCCAGCTGCGCGCACCTGCTGCCGTAGGGCAGCGCGCTCCGGACGCCGGTCCAGGATGCCGCTGGCTTGGGCGGCGCCCAGCGCAGCGCGCCGACCGGCGGCTGGGCGTACGGGAGGCCAAGCCACTCGTCCACGGTCCCGGTGGTCCTGCCTTCGACCTGCCCCTTGTCCGTTGTGACGAGGAGGCTCTGCGACCTGACCGCGGCCAGGGGAGCGACGGGCTGCCCACCCGACGCGGAGGCGAGCGACGTGGCGGAGGCCGCGAGGGCGACGCCCAGGGCGGCCGCCGCGCCGAGGAACCCGACGCGGGTGCGCCGTGAGATGCGGCGCTGATCGCGTGTCATCTTTGACCCCTCAGCTGAGGCAAGCACGAATCTTCTGTCCTTTCAGGCCCGGAAAGCGACATGGTCAGTTGGATTGGGAGATAATTACGAGGCATAATGGCTCCGTCTCCTCACTTCTTAAGCACGCCTAATCCTGACAGCCAGGCTTAGCGGGAATCTTACTCACATATCATATTCTTGTCAACGCTTGTGTTTACTACTAGCGAACAGCAGCTAGATTCGCGGCCGTCCGGTGTGGCCGAAGAGGGCTGGCTACAGTCGGCCCCCGATTGCCCAGACGCTGGCTTATTAGCCTTTGAACAGGCTAAACGCAGCGGTTCACGCGTGCTCTCCTGAGTGACGCTGACGGCGGGACACCTCATAGTGTCCGTGCGAGTTTCCCGGACTGGATGTCAACTCTGCTGTGGACTGGCATGTGCTGTTGGGGCCCGTACAGGGTTCCGATGCCTCCTGTCGCCATAGCGGCGTCCTTCGAGTTTCTCCCTAGTTAGTAATGGCATTGCTGTCCTCACGGTACAAGTGCAGAGAATGCCCTGGAGGGCGCGGCATGGAGATCGAGGACGTTAACTCGGCGTGGTGAACGAGGCGGTCGATCGCGCTGCATGGTTGCTCCCGCGCCAGGGCTGGCATCGGTGGCCCATTCCGCGGCGGCACCGCCCAATGCCGTTCTGGTTTCCCGTTGCTCGAGGAGTATCGGCAGCGCTGGTTACCCCGGACACGATCGTGCGCTGGCACCGCGACATCGTCCGCCGCCGCTGGGCCGCCGGGTCCGCGTGCGGTAGGACCGGCCGGCGGCAGGCCGGGCCGGCCTGGTCACAATTCCTGCGTTGCCAGGCCTAGGCGATCCTGGCCTGCGATTTCTTCACCGTCGACCTGCTCGACGGCACCCGAGCCTATGTCCCGGCCGTGATCGAGGACGCGACCCGGCGCATCCGCATCCTCGGCATCACCCCCCATCCCGCCGGGCAGTGGACAGCCCAGCAGGCCCGCAACCTCCATATGGACCTCGGCGAGCAAGCGGATCAGGTCAAGTTCATGATCCGCGACCGCGCACCAAACTTCACTGACCCATTCGACGCGATCCTCGCCGACGCCGGCATCCAGACCGTGCTCTGCAACATCCGCACGGCCCGCATGAACGCGATCGCGGAACGCTGAATCGGCGGATGCCGCCGCGAGCTCCTGGACCTCACCCTCATCTAGAACCAGGGCCATCTGCGACAGATCCTGCGCCAGTACGAGACCCGTCACAACCAGCACAGGCCGCATCGCTCCCTGCACAGCGCCGGGCGTTAAAACCCATGAACTTGCCGGCGCCCTTGCGCCGTACCCGCCTGGCCATCAGCTTGTTCAACCATCGGAAGAAGGGCCCTCAGGGCTGACGGCTGCCCCGGGTTCCTCTAGGCGTATCGAAACTCATGTGACCACCTCATCAATGCCCTCTGCCGACCATGCTGAATAGCGGTTCGTGTGCTGGCAGGCTTTCACTCCGCGCGCAATGCGGTATGCGGGTTTTATACGACCTTGCGGCTGTTGGGCGGCGCGAAGGGAGCGGCGTCGATGCCCCACGCGGTGATCCGCTCGGGCGTGATCTCGACCCAGATGGGGCCGAAGCCAGGGCCGAGCCGTTCGCCGCCTTCCTGGTGGATCACTGTCCGGCCGCGCACCGTGATGCCGCGCGGTGTCCACGAGGGCTCGGTCACCAGATCGTCCACGACGAAGGCCGCATATGGGTTCGCCTCGAGATGCGTCAGGTACAGGCGCTTCTGCCCGCGGTCGGGAAGGTTGTGCCCGCCGATCTCGACCACGCCCTTCTCGGCGTCGATATTGAACCCGGTCGGGACGACATGGGGGCGCCCCTTGCTGTCGGCCGTGGCCAGCCGGCCGAGCCGCTGCTCTTTCAGGAAGGCGACTTCTTTCCCGGTAAAAACGCTCATGGGTTGCTCCAATAATCGCGACGGGCGGAATGGACATGACCCTGGCATGCCCCGGAATGGTGGACGGCGCCAGCCGGACGGCCTGGCGAGCGCCGCGGTGAGCGCCCGGCCGCTGGTAGGTGGCTCATGACGAGGCGACCTTGGATGACCCCCTCTTTCAGGTCGGTAGCCAATCCGACCGCCGTCTGGGCGCCGCCGAAGAGGACGACCTGGACGAAGATGCCGGGCATGAGGTAATCGACGCCCTCAACGTCAATGGTTGCTCCGTCCGTCATGCCGCTCCCCCCGTCACCTGCCCGGCAGCCGCGATGATCGTGGCCATCATGCTGCGGAAGTGCTCACGCTCGGCTGGTGCAAGCGGCGTCAGGAGCCGGTTGAGTTCCTCCGTCGCGTCCGCGTGGAAAGCGTGCGCTACCCGGCTGCCGGTGTCGCTAAG
>DASPXY010001434.1:0-7906 GCA_035637055.1 Gemmataceae bacterium
CGAGACGGCACCCCAGGTGAGCCTGCCGCCGCCGCCGGCTGCATTCCCCAAACCACTCCCCGGTCAGGCGGTCTCGAAGGAGGTTCCGGCCGTGCGACCCGCGCAGGTGGCCAAGGCCGAGATCGTGCCGCCCAAGATCAAGGACATCCCGAAACAACCGCCCCCGCCCGAACCGCCGCCCCAGGCCGATCCGCGCGAGGAGAACACGCGCCTGGTCAAACTCGGCCTCGCCGCCTTCAGCGATCAAGAGTACGTTCTCGCGGCACACCGCTTCCGGCAGGCAACGCTGGTCGATCCCAAGAGCGCTCCGGCGTACTTCTTCCTGGCGCAGGCTCAGTTCGCCCTCGGCAAGTATCGGCCGGCGGTCGAGTCGATCCACGCCGGCATGAACCTGACAAAGAACTGGCCCAAGGCGCCGTTCCAGCCGCGTATTGACCTCTACAAAGGCGCCGAAGCCGAGTTCGATGTGCAGCTGAAACGTCTGCGGGACACGCTGGCCAAGAACGCCAAGGATCCGGCCTATCTTTTTCTGACCGCCTATCAGTTGTGGTTCGACGGCCGTCAGAATGAGGCGGTCGCGTTGTTCCAGCAGGCCAGGGCCGTGACCGAGGATCGGCGCTTCATCGACCAGTTCCTGGCCGCGGCAGCCCCAGGCCCGGTGGCCGCGAAATGACGCCGGTGGGTGGTGGATGGTGGATGGTGGATGGAGAAGATAGGAACTCTCTTCTTCTTCTCCATCCACCATCCACCATCCACCACCCACCGAGAGACGATAACCGCATGCTGTTGCTGAGTTGCTCCCGCCTTACCCGCGGCTTTGACGAAGGCCCGCTCTTCGAGAACCTGGGCTTTGAACTGTATGCCGGCGAACGTGGCGGTCTCGTCGGCCCCAACGGGGTCGGCAAGACCACACTGATGCGTCTTCTTGCCGGCCTCGACAAGCCCGACGACGGCGAGGTGCGCCTGCACGCCGGCGCCCGCGCCTCCCTTCTGCGACAGCAGGACGACCTCCCCGTCGAGAAGTCCCTCTTTGTTGAGGCACGCAGCGCGCTCGACGAACTCGTCGCCGCCCACGACGACATGGTCCACACCGCCGAGGCGCTGGCGAAGGCGACTGACGAGGCCACGCGCAAGTCGCTCGCGGCACGCTACGATCGCCTCAACGAGATGCTGCGCCACCACGATGCCTACAACGTCGATCACCGCGTCGAGCACGTCCTCGACGGGCTCGGCTTCCGCGAGGCGGACTACGACCGGCCCGTCGCGACCTTCAGCGGCGGGCAGCAGCGGCGGCTGATGCTGGCCAAGATGCTGCTCGCCGCCCCCGACGTCATGCTCCTCGACGAGCCGAGCAATCACCTCGACATCCAGGCCACGCGCTGGCTGGAGGATTACCTCGTTCGCCAGCCCGAGGCCATGTTGATCGTCAGCCACGATCGCTATTTCCTCGACCGCGTCGTGACCAAGATCTTCGAGCTGCACGGCGGCCGGCTGACCTCCTACCCCGGCAATTACAAGGCGTACGCGCGGCTGCGGCAGGAACGCTACGAACAGGAACTCAAGACCTGGGAGGCGCAGCAGGAGTACATCGCCAAGCAGGAGGACTATATCCGCCGCGTGCATTACGGTCAGCTGCACAAGCAGGCTCAGTCGCGCAAGAAGGCGCTGGAGCGGATGGAGCGCGTGCATCGACCGACGCTGATCGAGACGCCGCGCATGCACTTCGGCGCCGTGCGCCGCACCGGCGACGTGGTGCTGCAGGTCGAGGATCTGAGCAAGGCGTACGATCTGCCCCTGTTCACGGATCTGAGTTTCAGCCTGAAGCGCGGCCAGCGCCTGGGCATCATGGGCGCTAACGGCAGCGGCAAGACCACTCTCCTGCGCATCCTGATGGGCGAGGAGAAGCCCGACGCCGGAAAGGTCGAGGTCGGCCACCTGGTCGATTTCGGCTACTACGATCAGCACCTGGAAGTGCTCGACGCCGACAAGCCGCTGATTCGCGCCGTCTGGCCCGGGGAGGATCCCGACGCTACCGAGCAGCAGTTGCGTGACCTGCTCGGCCGTTTCGGCCTGGTGGGCGATCAGGTGTATCAACGTGTCGGCGACCTGAGCGGCGGCGAGCGCAGCCGCGGGGCGCTGGCGCGACTGGTCGCCCAGGGCGTTAACGTCCTGGTGCTGGACGAGCCGACGAACCACCTCGACCTGTGGGCGTGCGACGCGCTGGAGCAGGCACTGCTGGCCTTCGAGGGCACGGTGATCGTGGTCAGTCACGATCGCTATTTCCTCAACCGCGTGGTCGATCTGCTCATCGTGCTGGAGGGCGACGGGCGGGCGCAGGTGATTCACGGCAATTACGACACTTACGAGCGCATGCGTCTTTTGCAGGAGGAGGCGAAGGCCGCCGCCCCGGTCAGGAAGGAGAAGGAATCGGAGCCGAGCCGTCCGGCGGCCGCGGCCGACGCGACGGCTGCCAAACCGAAACGCAAGCGACGTTTCCCCTATCGCAAGGTGGAGGAGTTGGAAGCGGAGATTGCGACAGAGGAAACGAAGTTACGCGAACTGGAGCGGCTGATGGCGTCGCCGGATCTCTACCGCGATGGCGACCGCGTCAAGGAAACGACGAAGGCGTTCGAGGAGGTGAAGGTGCGCCTGCACCAGCTCTACGAGCACTGGGAGGAAGCGGTCGAGTTGAATGGCAAGTGATGGCCTTCGTCCTCCTAACGGATGCCCCTCGCGATGTTGGCGAACGGCCGGCGTCAGCCGGCTGGTGCTGGCCCCACCAGCCGGCTGACGCCGGCCGTTCGCCAAGCGATCTTCGTCTTTCTAGAGCGGTTCGCCCTGGCGTGGCATACACTAACCCGAAGCGTGAGCGAGGATCCGGCCAGCTTCCTCGCTGACGCTTCGGGTTAGTGTGCGCAAGGCAACTACGAACCGCTCTAAATAACTGCCCACCAAAGGGAAAGCGAACGAGCGGCGGGGTTTATCCCCGCCGCTCGTTGAGCACTTTCCCTGTTGTGTGTTGCTATTTAGCGAATCTCAGCGCGGTCGCTGCAGCCGC
Organism: Gemmataceae bacterium; assembly: GCA_035637055.1. GTDB lineage: Bacteria > Planctomycetota > Planctomycetia > Gemmatales > Gemmataceae > DASPXY01. The sequence goes on from DASPXY010001434.1 coordinate 3,059, forward strand.
TCGCGCACCAGCTCCGGCAGATAACGTACCGGCAGCGTACCGTGGTCCAGCACTGCCTCATGGAACCGTCCCAGGTGGAAATCCTCGCCCAGTTCGCTCTGGATGCGCCGTCGCAAGCGCTGGAACGCCATCCGTCCGACAAAGTACGTCGAGAGCTGGCACGAACTCTGTTTCGCGCGAATGATCTTCAGAATCGCCTCGGCCTCCGACTGGTAGGCGCGCAAAATGAGAAACAGGAGAGCTTCCTTGTCCGTCATGCCGGTGCAGTGCATCTTGTAGTCGAGGATCGCGTTGGTGATGGTCCGTAGATACCATTTCAACTGATTCAGCCGCAGCGCCAGGTCACCGTCGCCGTAGCCCTGGTCGAGCAACATCTGCTCGGTGTAGACTGCCCAGCCTTCGGCGAAGACTCCCGAATACAGCACACGCCGGATCAGTGATGGATGCCGATTGCTATACTCCAGCTGCACGTAATGGCCGGGGTACGCCTCGTGGATCGTGAGGATCTGCAGCATGTGCTTGTTGTACTCCTGCAGATAACTGGCCACGCGCTGCGCGTCCCAGTCGCGCGGCGGCGGGCTGATGGCGTAATAGCTCGATGCCTTCGCGTCGAGCGGCGGCGCCGGGTTGAGATAGGCGATGGTGTTGCCGCGCTGGAACTCCGGCATCTCGACGATGCGGCAACGGTCCGGCTCGGGCAGTCGCAGCAGGTCGTGCTTCTTGATAAAGGCCTTGATTCGCTCCGTCGTCGTCCGCGTGTCCTTGACGAGATCCTCGACGCGGCCGTGTTCTTTCGTCACCTGCTCCAGGACGCGGCGAATCACCGCCCGCTTGCCATCGATGTCGTCCGGCGGCAGCGCCTTGCCCGGAAACAGGCGACCCCAAAGTTGCCGGGCGATGACGTACATCTCGCCCTCGACGCGATCCGCCTCGGCTTCAGCCTCGCGCATCACTTCCTCGGCGCTGATGCCCGCGTTCAGCTCCAACTCCAGCTTGCGCGCGAACTTCTCCTTACCCAGCCGCCAATCGCCCTCGGCACGCGGCAGCAACTCCTCCTGCAGAAACTTCTGATAGGTGCGCAGGCTGGCCACGACGGGCTTGGCGGCCGTGCGCAACTCACTCAGCAACGGGGTCTCGCCGGCCAGGTCGAAAACCCCTTGCTCGTAGAAGGCGATGGCGCCGCGATTCTGACGAATCGCCGTCTCCACGAACACGCGCGGCGGTTTCCGCAAGTTCTCCTTCGCCGCCGCCACGATGCGCGGGATGTGCGCCATGCGTGCCGCGCAGTTGCGGACGTTCATCGGCTGGGGCAGCGTCGATTGTGTCAAAAGCAGGTAAACGCTATCGGTAATGTACTCATTGTAGAGGCGCGGGTCGTCCTCGAAGGGCCGGGTGTTCTCGGCCAGCCACAGCTCGCGCTTGAGGTGATGCTCGAAGATCTCGAAATCGATCTGCCCCGACCGGGACAGATTTTTGAACCGTACCTTGCGGCGCAGGTCGGCGAGGGCAGCGCGCGTCCGCTCGACGCCGGCGGCACGGGCTTTGGGAGAAAGGTCATCCAGCAAGTGGTCGAAGCGGTGATCCCCCAGGCGTGTCGCCTCCAGTGGGCGGTGCTTGAACTCCCGGTCAAGGTACTCCTTGAAGAAGGCTGCCAGCCGGCTATCCTCGGAATCGCCCTGAACGGCCGAGTCCGCGAGAGGGCTGCCGACCGCGAACAGGGCGACGGCGGCGAGCAAACGCTTCATGGAATGCCTCCGGACGTGACCACGGTCAGGAGTTGATGTTGGAGTCCCGGCTTTAGCCGGTTGCGGCGAACACCGGCTAAAGCCGGGACTCCAACACCTTCCCCCCAACCGGCTCTTGAGCATCCGTCAGGTTGCCACGCTTGCGCGGACGAGAAGGCACTTGTCAGATGGCAGACCCGACGTCCGCAGACGAAGGGGGCTGCGGCTGAGACGGCAGGTGAATGGTAAACGTCGTCCCCTTGCCGACCTCGCTCTCGACCGTGACGCGACCGCCATGCATCTCGACGAACGCCTTCACCACCGTCAGCCCCAAGCCCAGGCCGCGCCGCTCGAACTCGAAGACCCCCGACGAATGCCGCGACACGTCGAAGCGCGTGAAGAACGGATCGAACAGCCGCGGCAAGCTCGCCGCATCGACCCCGACTCCCGTATCGGCGACACGAATCTCCGCTGCGCCGTTGGGGAACATCCGCGCCGACACCCGAATCGTGCCGCCGTCCGGCGTGAACTTCACCGCGTTAATCAACAACTGGAACACGCTATCGCGCAACTTGTCTTCCTCGACCGCGATCTCGCCCAGGTCCGGCGGGGCATCCACTTCGAGGTGTTGATGGCGCTGCTGCACGAACGTGGCGACGTCGGCGGCGGCAGCGTGGACCAGGTCGCCCAGCGCCACCGGCTTGCGCGCCAGCGGCCGGTCGAAGCGGTCCGCGAGCAGCAGCTTGATCATCACGTCGATGCGCTCGTTGAGGCGCACGCTGCCGGCGTAGATACGCTCCAGCCAGTGGGCTAGTGGCTGGACGACGCCAGGCGTGCGCCGCGCCAGGTCGGCCAGGCCCAACACGATCGTCAGCGGCGTCCGCAACTCGTGGCTGGCTACCTTGATGAAACCCTTCTTCAGTTCGTTGGCTTGCTGTAATTCGAGATTGGCGGTCTGCAATAGAACATTCTTCTCCTGCAGCTCGCTCAGGAGGCGTTTGCGCTCGGCGAGCAGGTCGTAGTGCTGCACCGCCTGACGCAGGACCGCCTGCAATTCCTGCGGCTCCCACGGCTTGGTGATGTAGCGATAAACGCTGCCCTGGTTGATGCTGTCGATGACCGCCTTGATGTCCGCGTAGGCCGTGAAGAGCAGCCGCACCGTGTCGGGGTAGCCCTCGCGCAGGCGCTTGAGGAACTCGACGCCGGTCATCTCCGGCATGCGCTGGTCGCTCATGACGACGTGGACCTGCTCGCGCTTCATGATGTCGAGGCCCTCCGTCGCCCGGGTGGCCCCGAGGACGCGGTACTCGAAGCGCAGCAAATCCTGGACGCTGTGGACCAGGTCGGCCTCGTCATCGACGACGAGCAGGCAGTGTTTGACTTTGGCTTTCGCAGCCATCGCGGGGCCCTGTCATTTCGCGGAATCTTTGCTGAGGTGCTGCTCGACGAGGCGGATCGCGGCGTGGAGTCCGTCCTCGAAACGGCCGGCGGCGAACTCGGTGCGGATCGCCTTGAAAATGCGGTCGCGATCCGCCGGGGTGAACGCCTTGCGGCCGCGGCCGCTGATCTCGACCTTCAAGTAGCGCGGCTCCTGGCAGATAAGAATGTACACGCCGTTGACCACGCGCTCCTTGACGCGCTCCTCGGCCCAGTGCGTGAAGAACTCGCTGCGGGCCTTACCGTCGAGGGCTTTGACCTTCTCGACCTGATCGGCGGGGACGGTCGGGTACGTCTCGATGAGCAGGTCGAGGTCATGCTTGCGGGCGATTTCACGGATCTCGGCGTCGGCCTTCTTGATCGCGTCGGCGCTGAAGAACTTCCCCAAATCGCGGATTTCCGGGGCGACGGCGCGGGCGGTGGCCCCGCAGGCGGCAACAAGCACCAGTATACCAGCGAGACGGGTACGACGGGACATGGCGTTTCCTCCGCTTCGTTGGACAAGCTGCCAGCTTGTCTCTTGCGGTTGGGACAAGCTGGCAGCTTGTCCCACGAGCAAGCCGCGTGATGTAGGTCCATTATGCACAACCGGGGAGGGAGCGGATAGTACCGTTGCCTTGAACGCGTGGATCGTGGATAGTGGTTCGTAGTTCCGCCTTCAGGCGGTTGACTGTTCACCGCCTGAAGGCGGAACTACGAACAATCGGTCATTTGCTCCGACACCACCCACTATCCAGTATCCACTATGGCGCGGTTCCGGTTCGCATCGCTGTGGCTCTCGCAGGTCGCCCGCATCCTGGCGGACAACTGCCTGCGCGTCTTCATTTTCCTGACGTTGGTTCACGGCACGACCGCGACCACGGAGCGCGAGAGCGCCTGGCATCTGCTGGCCGCTCTGCTGGCGTTGCCGCCGATCGTGCTGGCCCCCTTGAACGGAGCGATCAGCAACAGTCTGCGCAAACGGTACGTTCTGGCCGGGACCGCCCTGTACTGCGGCGCGGTGACGGCGGTCTTTGGCCTGGCGGGCGGTCCGTGGGTGGCGTGCTGGGCGCTGGTGGCGGTCGGGGCGGCGATCTACAGCCCGACCCGTTATGCCCTGTTGCCGGCGGCGGCAGAAGATAGTGGCCTCCCCCTGACTCGGATCAACGGCCTGATCGAGATGGGCGCGGTGACCGCGATCATCGTGGGCTGGATCGTGGGCGGACACCTTCACGGGTGGCGGTTGCTGGATCTGGATGCCGCGGTAGTGCTCGCAGCGGGACTCAACCTCTTCGCCCTGGTGACGGCGCTGCCGGTGCGCTTCCACGCCGACGTCCGGCGGCCGGAATCTCCAGGTCAGGCCATTGCCGGGTTCTTCCGCGACACGCGCCGCATCCTCGCGGAACCCGAGGCGCGGGGGAGTCTGCTGGCGCTGGCAAGCCTTCGCGGACTTGTGGGAGCCATGATGGGCGCTATCCTGGCGGTGGCGCTCGGAGGCGGACGGTTCACTATCGACAACCTGATCGTCGATATTGCCCTTTGGATAGCGCTGGGCGTTGCCGTGGGATCGCTGCTGGCGGGGGTGCAGCGCCACCCGCGCCGGGCGCTGGGACTGGTGCCGATCGGGTGCAGCGGCTTGCTGCTCGGGTTGATCCTGTCCGCGGCGGGAGGTGTGCCCGGGCCGGTGCTGTGCGTCATCCTGGGCGCG
>DASPXY010001435.1:0-3947 GCA_035637055.1 Gemmataceae bacterium
CGCGCGGCAGCACACGCATGGTCCGCGGCGGCACCGCCATTGATACGAGCGTCGTCGGAATGCTCTGCGTGATCTGCTGTTTCTGCCGCTGCAGGTTGGCGAGTTGCTTGCTCACCTCGCGCAGCTCCGGCGCGATGCTCCGATAGTAGGCCGTCACGGCCTGTTGTTGTTTGGCGTTGCGTTTCGCAGGATCGACGGCGAGGGCGGCGATCACGTCCTTGGGCAATCCCTTCGGGGCCTTGCCGCGCACCGACGCTTCCCATTTCGTCTGGGCGGCGTCAAGTTCGGGGTTGGGGGCACTCAACGTCTTTTGGAGATCGGCAATGCGCTTATCGAAACGCTGCAGTTCGGCGGCCTGAGTGGGCGTCGGCAGCGGCGTCTGGTCCTGACGGCCGACGGCCTTCTCCTTGAGGTCGGCGAAAAAGGCCGCAAACGAGTAGAACTCCTTCGTCGTGAGCGGATCGAATTTGTGGTTGTGGCACTCGGCGCAGCCCATCGTCAGGCCGAGCCAGATGGTCGCGGTATTGCGCACGCGGTCGGCGGCATACTTCGCGAGATACTCTTTCGGCTGGGCGCCGCCCTCCTCGGTCGTCTGTAGCAGGCGGTTGTAGCCGGACGCGATCTTCTGGCCGGCGGTCGCATTGGGCACCAGGTCGCCGGCGAGCTGGTCGATCGCGAAACGGTCGAAGGGCAGGTTCTTGTTGAAGGCGTCGATGACCCAGTCGCGATAGAGGTAGACGTCGCGGTGATTGTCGCTGTGGTAGCCGCCGGTATCGGCGTAGCGGACCACGTCGAGCCAGTACTGGGTCAGGCGTTCGCCATAATGCGGCGAGGCGAGTAGGCGGTCAATGGCCTGTTCATAGGCTTTCGGCGAGGTGTCAGCGACGAAGGCGTCCACCGCCTCGGCGCTCGGCGGGAGCCCGGTGAGGTCGAAACTGAGGCGACGCAGAAGCGTGCGGCGATCGGCCTCGGGCGAGGGCTTGAGCTTCTCCTCGTCGAGCTTGGCGAGGATGAAGTGGTCCACCGCGTTGATTGGCCAGGAGCGGTCGGCGACGGGCGGCAACGCCACCCGCTTCGGGACAATCAGCGACCAGTGCCCTTGCCACTTCGCCCCCTGCTCGATCCAGCGCCGTACCAGGTCGATCTCGCGCTGGGTCAGCTGCGTGCGGTGCTTGACCGGCGGCATGCGCTCCTTGGCGTCCTTCGCGCTAATGCGACGATACAGTTCGCTTTTGTCAGGCTTGCCGGGGATAAGGAGGTGGTAGCCGCCGCGGTCGGCGAAGGCGGTCTCTTCGAGATCGAGACGCAGGTCGCCCTTTCGCAAATTCTTGTCGGGACCGTGGCAGACGAAGCAGTTGTTGGACAGGATCGGCCGGATGTCGCGGTTGAACTCGACGGTGGCGTTGCGCGGGGCCTGGGCCGTGGCGCTGCCGTGGGTCAGGAGAGAGGCGACGAGGGCGAGGATCAATCGAAAAGAGTGCCGAGGGATCATCTTCCGTTTCTCCAGCCGTCGGGAGGCATGCAGGCGGGTATCGTCTGGCCAAGTATTCTTGCTACCTTACCCTGGCGCGCGTCGAACCTCAAGGGGCTACCGAGGAATCCGCAAAGGCGTCGTTCCGTTCCTTTCTCGCTCGTGGCCACTAAAATCCCCGCATGAATACCCTGCGCATCACCAACGGCCGCGTCATCGACCCGTCGCAGAGCCTCGACCAGGTCACCGACGTCTGGATTCGCGGCAGCCACATCCTTGCGATCGGGCCCCAGTCGGAGTACGCCGCCACGCGCACCCTCGACGCCGGCGGCAGGATCGTCTGCCCCGGCCTGATCGACATGCACGTCCATCTGCGCGAGCCCGGCCGCGAGGAGGATGAAACCATCGCCACCGGCACCGCCGCCGCGCTCGCCGGCGGCGTCACCTCGGTCGCCTGCATGCCCAACACCGAACCGGCGCTCGACAGCCAGGCCGCCGCCGAGTTCGTCTACCTCCAGGCCGAACGTGCCGGCAACGCCAACGTCTTTCCTGTCGGCGCCGTCACCAAGGGCCGGCAGGGAGCGGAACTCGCCGAGATCGGCGGCCTCGTCGAAGGGGGCGCCGTCGCCTTCACCGACGACGGCTCGCCGATCAGCAGTGCCGAGATCATGCGCCGCGCCCTGGAATACTGCCGCATGTTCGACAAGGCCGTCCTTAGCCACGCCGAGGATCTGGAACTGACGCGCGGCGGCGTCATGAACGAGGGCTTCGAGAGCATGCGCCTGGGACTGCGCGGCATGCCGGCCGCCGCCGAGGAGGTCATGATTCACCGCGACATCGAGTTGGCGGAGTTGACCGGCGGCCGCCTGCATATCCTGCACGTCTCGACGGCGGGCGGCGTCGAACTGATCCGCCGCGGCAAGCAGCGCGGCGTGCGCGTCAGCGGCGAGGCCTGCCCGCACCACTTCACGCTGACCGACGCCTGTCTGCGCAGTTTCGACAGCAATTACAAGATGTCGCCGCCCCTGCGCACCGCGGACGACGTCGCTGCGGTCATCGCCGGGCTCAAGGACGGCACGCTGGCAGTGATCGCCTCCGACCACGCCCCGCACGCGCCGGAGAAGAAGATGCGCGAACTCGATCAGGCGCCGAGCGGCATCATCGGCCTGGAGACGCTGCTGCCGATCTGCGTCATCGCCCTGATCGAACCGGGTCATCTGACCTGGCCGCAGCTGATCGAAAAGTTGACGATCAATCCGGCGCGGGTGCTCGGCATCGACCGCGGCACCCTGCGCCCGGGGGCCGACGCCGACGTGACGATTATCGACCCGACGGGAGAGTGGACCATCGACCCGGAGAAATTCCGTTCCAAGAGCCGCAACTGTCCCTATGCAGGTCGGACGGTGCGCGGCCGGGCGTGGGCGGTGATCGTCGGCGGCGAGGTTAAACTCGGGCCAGAGGAGCCCGCATGACCATTCGGCGCTGGTGAGCTTGTGAGTCCCCTGGCAAGCGACTTGCGCGGCGCTTGCGGTTTCCCTGCTCGGCTGCTAAGATTTTCCCCACTCAGCAGGATCCGTTCCCCCAATCTTCTCCAGGTAACCCGCATGCCGGAGCCGTTTTCCCCAGACCCCTTCGCCGCGAAACGCACCGCCATGCGCGACGAGTTCTTCGCCAAGCTGTTCCTGCTCGGCGGCTGGCTCGGCAGCACTGACACCTACAAGCGCACCATGTGGGCCGCCGTGCCCGACGTCGCCCTCGCCCGCGCCGGCTACACCCTGACCATGCGCAAGGGCCTGCCCGAGCCTGGCGCCGGCGACCAACTCATCATGGCCGGCCACGAAGCCATACTCGCCCAGTGGTTTCACCATCCCCTGCGACGTGCCGATATCGAGTTGGCCCGCCGGTGGTTCAGCGAGCGCTCTGCCGTGCGCGCCTTCCCACATGCGGTGTGGGACGCGATCCTGGAAAATCAGCCCGGCAACGACATCCACTTGCCCGTCGATATTTATGGCTTCCCCGGCGGCCAGACATTCCTGCGCGGCATGCCGTGCCTGTTCTTCGAGGGGATGGGCGGCGCCATTTCCTATCTCGAACCGGCCATGTGTCGTTACTTCGCACCGATCATCCAGGCAACCAAGGCCCGCCTGATGAAACTCGCGACGCCGCGCGACGCCGAGTTCGGGCTGCGGTCGGCCCCTGTTGAGGTCTCCAATATCATCCTTCTGCTGGCGCGTTTCGTGGGCGGCGGGGGACGGCTGACTTCCAACGATACTGCGGAGTTCATGTATCCGGAATTGTTCGAGTCGGTCGGCACCATCGGCCACGAGATGATGTGCGCCGCGCAATCGTTCGAGCGCAGCCTGGGCGATGCCGAGTATGAGATGATGGACCTCTTCGTCACCGCGATGGGCCGCGCCTCGCTGCTGTGCGACCTCGTGGACGCCGAGACGGTTGGCCTGGAGAACGCCCTGCGAGT
>DASPXY010001436.1:0-4903 GCA_035637055.1 Gemmataceae bacterium
GATCTTCAACATGCTTTTTCCTGTGAGGGTGAACCCCATACAAATCACTCCACGGCAAAAGGAAGACGAGCGGCGGGGTTTATCCCCGCCGTCTGGCCGGCGGGGATAAACCCCGCCGCTCGTCTGCCCTTTTGTATCACGGCCGTTTGCTCGTCCGGCTCATGAGGTTCTGCACCTTGAGCAGCGTCTCCTCGGGGTGGGCCCTGGCTTCCGCTTCGCAGCCCTTGCAGCACAAGAACACCGGTTGGTTCTTGAGCATGATCTTTTGGATCGGGCCCATCGAACCGAGGCGGCTGTCCTGGTCGATGGCGCAGAACACCTGAGCCTGGGCCAGGCGCTGGTCGTTGGGGTGCAACTTGGCAATGGCCGCCTGGATCCGAGCCAGTTCGGCGGGGGTGGCGGCAGCTAACACTGTCTCCAGTTGCGCGGCGGACGGCTTGCCGAAGGCCCCGGCGCTCTGCAAATCGCCAATCGTCATCTGGCGGTCGAGTTCCATCTTGAACTCATATTGAATGGTCAGCGCCTTCTCGCCGGTCGCGTTGGGCTCGACGGTCACATCCCAGCGCAACAGGTTCTGCGTGCGCGGCCCGCGCAGGTACGCGGGGTCCGTGCTGATTGCCGGCGTGCTCTTGAGCATGCTGACAGTGATGGCGTCGGTCTCGGGGCGCGGCAGCCGGTCCCACACCTGCAGCTTGACCTTGTCGTTCTTGTAATTGTTGACCGTGGTGCGGTATTCGTAGCGGAGCATCTGGTTGCCGCCCTGCGTGGTGTGCGCCCTGTTGACGATCTGCCGAGTCACTTGCATCTGCGGGTCCACGCCGAAGCCGGCCGTGAACCGCTCGCCGACGGCCACCAGCGGGAAACTCATCTGGCCCACGAAATCGCTGCCGATGTACATGGTCGCATCCCCCGGCAGGATGACGCGATCGCTTTTGTTGACGAAGTCGGCCAGGCGGTAAACGTGCGTCGTGATGAGCGGGACCGACTTGTAGTAGAACTCCGGCGCCAGTTCGGCGCGGGCTACTTCGACCACTTGCTCCTCGGTCCGCGACGGTACTGCCAGCGGAGTGCTGACGCGATAGGTGACGGTGGGCCCTTCGCGAATGGCCAGGGCGCAGCCGCGTTGGATGGCGGTATCGGAGTTGTGCAGCTCGAACGCCTGGTCGAGAGCGGCCGCGGTGTTGAACAGGCCGACGCCGGTGATGAGCTTCTTTTCGTTGAAGTCCTTTTGGGCCTTGTTGCGCAGGTTCCTGATCTGCTCCTCCAACTCGACGACGTCCGCCTGGCGAGCCGGGACGCTGCTCTTGTGGACAGCGGCAACCCGCAGGGACTGCAGGTCCGGGGGCGCTGCGTTGAGCATCGGCTGGGCGGTGGACAGCACGAGCTTCACATCGGCCCAATCCTCGCCGGAGTTCTGCACCACGGAGGCGAGGAACTCCACCTGAACGGGATCCTTGAGCGTTTTGTTGGCCCGGAGCTTGTATTGCGGCCGCCACGAAGCCTGATCGACCAGGTAATTGAGGCGCACCTTGCCCGCCGCGCCGGCTTCTCGATCCACCACGATGACGGCGTCGCGTTCGATCCGCGTCGTGCCGGACGCCAGCTGGCTCATTCTGCCCTGAAGGGCAGCCGCCTTGGCCTGATTGGCTTTCACCTGCTGCTCAAGTTGGATCAGCTCGCGCGAGGTTTCCAGCCGCGACTCCTTGACGTACTTGGCCAGGGTGATCGCGGCTTCGGCGTTGAGCGCTCCCTTCTCCGTGGCCTGAATCGTGGTCACGCCCATGAAGCCTTCCATCTTGCTGAGCAGTTTGAGGTTCTCCTGGATGGCCCGCACGTCGGCTTCGATTTTTTCCCGGGCGGTGGCCAGTTGGCTCAACTCCTCCAGCAACTTGCGAGTGTCTTCGCGGTTGTCTTGCACGACCGACCGGGAGCGAAACCGCGTCGTCAGCACACGGATGCCCTCGGTCCCTTCCGCATTGAGCGAACTGAGGATGGCCGCCGAGGGCAGCGGGCTGATCGTCACTTCGACGACCCCCTTGCCCGCCGGCACCTCCGCCTCGCGCGTCACCATGGCGCTCAAGGGATAAACCGTAACGGCAGCGACGCGGCTGGGCGTGATGGTCACGGGTGCCGCAGGGTTGCCCGCTTCCTTGGGGGCCTTTGGATCCTTGGGCGGCTGGGCGGCCACATCGGCGCGCCGCCCAGCCCCACACAGAGACAGCGCAACGAGCACCACCACCGTCGTCACACTCGACACGGCAAACCACGGTGCGAATCGTTTGGACATGACCCGATCCTTTCGTCGGAGAAGAGGCGCAGCGAGAAACTGCGAGCGCAGGATCTTGACGTTATTAGATATGCCGAGAGTGGAGTGGGTAGCCCGCCGACGCTTTTTCTTGAATAGAACGGTGGGGGCCTGATGGCCTGGACGCCGGGGAAGCCGTTCGCCATGATGAGGACAGCGTGAGGTCGGCAAAATCTGCAGTCGTCATGACCTGACGATGACGTGACCTTGATGGTGGTCCAGCGCTGATGCACTTCCTGGCAATCGAAACCTCCTGCGACGAGACGGCCGCTGCGGTCTTCACCGAGGAGCCGCGCATCCTGGCCAGCGTGATTGCCTCGCAGACGGCACTGCACGCGCGCTTCGGCGGCGTCGTTCCGGAGGTTGCGGCCCGCGCCCACCTGCAGCGGTTGCTGCCCGTCATCGACGAAGCCCTGAGCCGGGCCGGCGTCGGTCTGGAGCAAATCGGGGCCATCGTGGTGCTGAACACGCCGGGGCTGGTCGGGGCGCTGCTCGTCGGCGTCAGCGCCGCCAAGATGCTCGCGCTGGCCCTGGACGTGCCGCTCATCAGCGCCAACCATATCGAGGCGCACGTCTACGCCGCTCGCCTCGCCGCGGGGCGCGACATCTTTCCGTGTGTTGGCCTGGTCATCAGCGGCGGCCATACGTCGCTGTTCCACTGTCGCACGCCGCTCAACTTTGCCCTGCTCGGCGCCACCATCGACGACGCCGCCGGCGAGGCGTTCGACAAGGTAGCGAGTATCCTTGGCCTCGGCTTTCCCGGCGGCCCCGCGGTCGAGCGTGAGGCGGCCCTGGGCAGCGCTACCGCCTACCGCTTCCCGCGCTCCTTTCTGCACGAGGAGCGCCTCGATTTCAGCTTTAGCGGTCTCAAAACGGCAGTTTTGTACACGGTCCACGGTCAGGGCGTGGCGCGCGGCGAGCCGCCGCCGCCCGGCCAGCTGCGCGCCGACGTGGCGGCCAGTTTTCAGCAGGCGGTGGTGGACGTGCTGGCCGAGAAGGCACGGCAAGCGCTGCGGCGCACGGGGTTGAAGCGGCTCGCGGTCGGCGGCGGCGTGGCGGCCAACGGCGTGTTGCGCGTCGCCCTGGAGCGTGCCGCCGCCGCGGAAGGGGCGGAGCTGTTCATTCCGCCGCTGACGCTCTGCACGGACAACGCGGCCATGGCGGCGATCGCGGTCGAGAAGTGGCGCCTGGCGCAGTGGGCGCCGCTCGACCTCGACGCAATCCCGGCGTACACCGCAGTCGTGGACCGTGGACCGTGAACCGTGGACTGTGCAGAGGGAATGCCGTTGTGGCACGGTCTCCTGACCGTGCCACGGAGTTTGACCGAAGGTCTCCTCTGGGCGTGCGGGCACCCCAGGGAGACCTTCGGTCAGCAGAGTGGCACGGTCAGGAGACCGTGCCACAACGGAGGCCCCGACTCCAGTGAGCCGCAAGCCCACGGGCCGCGGCCCGTGGGCTTTTTCGCGCCAGCCGCGCCACTTGAGCGAAAGTTGCCTGTCGAGTCGCTTTCGCTGGCAAACTCTGCTTCTCACGAGAGACAGGCCCATTCTGCTTGTCTTGCGCCGCCGACCTGCGAACAATCTGCGAAAAACGTCTCGTCGGGGCCGCCGGCCGTGCCGCGCAGCGGGTAAAGTTCCCCTGGATCACGGGCGCGCGCCTACCATCAGGACGATGGCCGGGCCGGTCGCCCTGGGCTTCAGAGAACAGTCCCCCATGAAAAAAACAATCCTCTTCGGCCTGCTCAGTGTCGCCGCGCTCGCCTGGTGTACTTCCGAGTCGTACGCCCTGTTCGGTCTGTTTCACCACTGTTGTGGGTGTGGTGGGTGCGGGCACGGCTGCAACCGCTGCACGATGACCGTCTGTGTGCGGCCTTACAATGCCTTCTCCCCAGTTTGTTGCGGCAATTTGTTCATGCAGGGCTGCGGCCCCATGTTCGGCGGCAACCCGTGTTGCGATCCGTGCTGTGGCCCGACCTGCATGCCGTCGTGTTTCAACGACTGCTGTGGCTCGTCCTGCAGCAACGGATGCTGTGACGGCGGCTGTCTGCCGTCTCCGGGGCATCACCCGGGCGGTCCTGGTCCCTACGCCGGGGGTTCTGGGCCGGTCCCCGTCCCCCAGCCCAACGCCGGCGGTCCGCCCAACCCGATGCCGTCGGGCCCGCCCGTCCCGAACTTCACGCCCCCGGCACCCGCGCCGCTGCCGACCTCGCACGCCTGGCCCTACGGCTACAACGGCGTGCAGACCGCCGCGTATCGTCCCAACTACTATGGCTATCCGCAAGTGCCGTACTACGGCTATCCGCAAGCTCCCTACTACGGCTATCAACCCGGCTACTACCCCATGCCCTACCCGATGATGCCGGCGTCCCAGGCCCCGGGGTACTGGTACGGTAACGGCCAGAATCCATGATGGGAGCACAAGGCTCGGGTGCGTGACCGGAGGGGCGGGGCCAGTCGCAACGGCGGCGGCTCCGCCCTTCGCGTTTTTTTCGTGGCTTCCCATGCAGCCTTTCGACCAGCGCGGCTTGTCACTGTGGGCTGGGGACGCGCACGTCGAGTCCTTTGCCGCTGCGCAAGACGCCAAGCGTGCAGCCCTCAT
>DASPXY010001437.1:0-11473 GCA_035637055.1 Gemmataceae bacterium
CCTGCCCGACGAGAAGAACAAGGCCAAGCAAGCGCTGAAAACGGGCGCGGTGGACGTGCTCACGCTATCGCCGATCCAGCAACCGGACGAGGGCGTCGATCACTTCGTCGCGCTGGCGCTGAAGCACAACCCCAACGTCCGCGTCACGGTGCAGGCGTCGTGGGCCGCCTGGGACGGCGACAACACCAAGTTCCCCAAGGGCGCCAGGGACAAGATCGACCGTAACAAGACGCCGGCACAGTTGCAGACAATCCACGCCGCCTATTTCAAGACCGTGGAGGAACAGGTCGCGGCGCTGAACAGGCAGCACGGCAAGCCGGTAGTTTTCCTGGTGCCGGCTGGTCACGCGACTGTGGCGCTGCGGTCAAAGATCCACGCGGGCAAGGTGCCGGCGCTCAAGTCGCAGGAGGAGTTGTTCGGCGACGCCATCGGCCATGCGCGGCCGCCGCTGCAGGCGCTGGTCGCTTATTGTCACTACGCGGTCATCTACCGCCACAGCCCGGTCGGCCTGCCCATGCCCGACGTGCTCAAGAAGGCCAACAACCCGGCATGGGGCGACCAGTTGAACCGGACGTTGCAAGAGATCGCCTGGGAAGCGGTCACCGGTCACCCGCTCAGCGGCGTAAAGGCGGGCAAATGAACCCCAGCACCTTTTCTCGCCCGGCGTCATTTTTTTGACACGACGCCGTCGATCACCACGACGACCGGCGCGTCTTGCAGGTCGGTTTTGATCTTGACTTCGTAACGGAACGGGCCTGCCTGCGGCGGCGCCACGATCTCCAGGGTCACCGTCTGCAACTGGTGCGGCAGCGGCGGCTCGCCGAGCCTCACCGCGTCGGGGCCTTCGATGCCGACGACCCTGAACGGGCTGGGGCTGCGGAGAAACACACGCCGCGTCAGCGTCTCGCCGCTCTTGACCTCTTGCAGATTCAGTGCGGCATGGACCGCCTGCAACGGCAACTGGATGTTCCCCTTCACCACCACCGGCAGCAGACCGGCCTTCGGATCGTTCGTCTTGAGGAACAGCCTCTCCTGGAACTGCCCCGGGAGGGCGTCCTTCTTGAGCGACACCTTCACCTGATAGCCGATCTGGCCGGGACGGCGATACAGTTCCTTCACTGTCGCCTCGAACGGCGCATCCTTCGGGACGACCGCCTCGCTCACCTGCCACGCCAGCGGGCCGGCATACTCGACATCGACAGCGGCACTCGGCGTCTGACCGGGCGCCACGGTGCCGAACGTCACCTCGCCCGGATTGCAAACAATGTCGTCGCGGCTGACCGCTGTCACGATCAACCTGGCTTCGGAGATGTGATGGGGACCGACCGTCACCCAGATGCCGCACGACCTAGCCCCGTTGAACCTGCGCGCGTCCATCTGCACGTTGATGGTCGCTTTTTCGTTGGGCTGCAGGATCCGCTTGCTCGGCCACGCGGTTACAGGGCCTCAGCCCCCCCGGCGGACGCTGGTGATCTCGATCGGCACCGCGTAAATGTTGGTGATGACAAAGTCATGCTGCAACTGCGCCCCACGCGGCACGGTGCCGAAGTCGTGGAAGAGATTCGCCGGCGGACCGAACAGCTTCTCCGCCCACGCCTGCGGCTGTGGCGGCGGCTGAAAGGCGACCACGCGACTGCACGCGATCATTAAGCCCAGTGCCAGGAGTCCCTTTTTCATGATCTGCCAGCCCCTCGGAGTTGAACGATGCCACCACCGGCGGGATAATAGCGTGACGCTTGAAAGGATTGAAGGCGGCTTCGCAGAATAGCGCTCCTTCCGTTCTCGCTTGCCGGTGATCGCTTTTGGTGCAAACCCCAAGTGTGTATCTGACCGAACACCCAGGGATTCTCACAATCCTCTAATTTCTCATGACAATTGAGGCTTCACAGGATATGCTGAAGGAATAGGGATTCTCCCTGCGCGACAATTTCTTGCGCGACTTCTTGTTTCTCCAAAGAAGTCCTGGCGAAAGTGGGCCGCGTCTTCCCCGTCCCCGAAAGGTAGGACTATGCCAGCGCCAGCTGTGATCGACGAGTTTCTCGAACTCGGCTACAAGAGCAACATCCTGTCCAAACGCGCCGTCGATGAGTACCTGGCGAAACTGCGCACCACCGGCGAGGCCGTCGAGACGCCGGCGCAGCTCGCCGACGCGATGGTCCGCGACGGCCTGGTGACGCAGTTCCAGGCCAACAACCTCCTGCAGGGCAAATGGCGCGGCTTCACCATCAACGGCAAGTATCGCCTGCTGCAGCCGATCGGCTCGGGCGGCATGGGCTGCGTCTACCTGTGCGAACACGTCCACATGCGCCGCCGGGTCGCCCTGAAAGTCCTGCCCATCGCCCAGGCCAAGGATCCGTCCTCGCTCGAACGCTTCTACCGGGAAGCCCGCGCCGTCGCCGCCCTCGATCACCCCAACATTGTCCGCGCTCACGACATCGACCGCGAGGAGGAGAAACACTTCCTCGTGATGGAATACGTGGACGGCAGCAGTCTGCAGGAGATCGTCAAACGGACGGGGCCGCTCAGCACCCTGCGCGCCGCCCATTACATCCGCCAGGCCGCCTACGGCCTGCAACACGCTCACGAGGCGGGGCTGGTCCATCGCGATATCAAGCCCGGCAACCTGATCCTCGACCGCAGCGGCATCGTCAAGATTCTCGATCTTGGGCTCTCGCGTTTCTTTCACGATAAACAGGATGAACTGACGCGCGAATATGATGCCACGAGCGTCCTGGGCACCGCCGACTATCTCGCCCCCGAACAGGCTCTCAACAGTCATAGCGTCGATGTCCGCGCCGACATTTACAGCCTGGGGGCCACCTTTTACTACTTGCTGGCGGGGAAAAGTCCCTTTCAGGAGGGGACCGTCGCTCAGAAGTTGATCTGGCATCAGGTCCGCAAACCGCCGTCCATCGCGCAGGTGCGTGACGACGTTCCCGAGGAGTTGCTCGCCATCCTCGACAAGATGATGGCCAAGGACAAGGCGGACCGCTACCAGACGCCGCTCGAGGTCGCCGAGGCGCTGGTGCCGTTCACCCAGGAGCCGATTCCGCCGCCGCCCGAACAGGAGATGCCGAAGCTGGTGCCGGCCTTCCCGGGCGGTCTGCCGGACAGTGGGCCACGGTCGCCCCTGCCGGCCAGCCGCGTCGCTCCGGCGGCGCAGTCCACGGTCAACCGGACGGGACAGACCGTGGCGAGTGCCGGGCCGCAACTCGACACGCCCGCCGCCACCCCAAGGCCGGACAAGGCAGCCCGCAACGGTCCCAGCACGCGGGTGCCGGCGCCGGAACTCGACCCGAATGCGGTGACCGCTCGCACGCCGCCGCCGGCCAAGAACGCCGTGGTTCCCGAAGACGGGCAGTTCACGACCGAGTCCGGCGCCCAGCGGTTGCGCGGCCGCGCGAATGTTGGGGCGGATTCAAGCAAACGCCGCGCCGTGGTCCTGCCGGGGGGCAACTCCAGCCGCATCTGGTGGCGCGTCGGCATCGGCGCAGCGACCGCGGTTCTGATTTACGCCGGCCTGATCCTCTGGGCGGTTTCCCGCGCTCCTGCCCAGCGCGGGGAGCAGGGGGTGGAGAAGGGCAAAGGCGAGGTGCCCGTAGCGGGACCATCGTTGGCGGGACCGGCGCCCGTCGTTGGCCTCCTCCGCACCTTGACGGGACACACGCAGGCCGTCGAGAGCGTGGCCATCTCGCCGGACGGCCGTCTCGCCCTGTCGGGCAGCTGGGATCAGACTGTGCGGTTGTGGGATCTGGCCACCGGGGAGCAGGTGCGCACCTTCCTCAATCACAAGAAGGCGGTCCACGCCGTGGCCTTTTCGCCGGACGGCCGGCGTGCCCTGTCCGGCGGTTGGGACAACATTGTCCGGCTCTCGGATGTGCAGACCGCCGAGCGCATCAACGAGTTTATGGAACTCAGTGCGGTGCAAGCCGTGGCCTTTTCGCCCGATGGCGGCCGGCTCGCTTCGGGCACCAATGGCAACCTCGTCCGCGTGTGGAACGCGGGCGGCGGCGGCGAGAAGCAACTGAGCGGCCACACCAAGGCGGTCTGGGCTTTGGCCTTCGCTCCCGACGGCCGGCGCCTGCTATCCGGCAGCCACGATGGCACCGCCCGCCTCTGGGACCTCAACACCGCGAAAACTCTCCACATCTTCCCCAGCACAGGGGCAATCCACGCCGTCGCCTTCGCGCCCGACGGCCGGCACATCCTGACCGCGGGCCGCGACGAGTTGGTCCGTCTGTGGGACGCGGACAGCGGCAAGGAGTTGCGCACCTTCAAGGGACACACCGGCGTCGTGGCCAGCGTGGCGTTCTCGCCCGACGGGCGCTACGCCTTCTCCGGCGGCGATGACAAGATGATCCGCGTGTGGGACGTGGCGGCGGGCTACGAACTCCACCGCTTCGTCGGCCATACCGGGGGGGTGTGGGGTTTGGCCTGCACACGCGATGGCCGGCAACTGGTGTCGGCCAGCAGGGACACGACCGTGCGCGTGTGGGGACTGCCGCCGTACGTCGCCTGCACGCCCGTCGGCGAGGTGCGCCGTTTCGATGGACACACCAAATGGGTAGCGCGGGTCGCGGTGTCGCCTGATGGCAGCCGCGCCGCCTCGGGCGGAGACGATAACTGGGTGCGCTTGTGGGATCTGACCACGGGGCAACCGGGGCCGGTGTTGAAAGGCCACTCCGGCACGGTCCATCATGTCGCCTTTGCTCCGGACAATCGTCGCCTCGTGTCGGCGAGCAAGGACGGCAGTCTGCGGGTTTGGGATCTCGATGCCGACAAGGGCAAGGCCAAGGGTAAGCAACCGCTCCTCACCATCCGGGGCCACCAGGGGGCGGTTCTGGGAGCGGCGTTCTCCGGTGACGGCAGCCGCCTGGCCAGCGCCGGCAATGACAAGACGGCCCGCATCTGGGACATTGCCGCCAAGGGGGCGCAACTCCAACTCCTGGAGCATCCGGAGGCGGTCCAGGCGGTGGCGTGGTCGCCGGACGGCCGCAACCTTGCCACGGCCTGCTCGGACAAAATAGCCCGGTTGTGGGATGCGACCAACGGGAAGGAAGTGCGCAGTTTCCCGGGCCACACCGCGGCATTGACAGCTGTCGCCTTCACGGCGGACGGTACACGTCTGCTCACCGCCAGCCGCGACAAGACGGTGCGCGTCTGGGACGTGGAGAGCGGCAAACTGCTGCACACGCTCAACGGTAACGGCAGCGACGTCCTGAGCGTGGTCTCCTCCCCCGACGGGCGTTATGCTCTCTCGGGCGGCAAGGATAAGACGTTGCGGCTCTGGGATGTGGGGACTGGGCGGTTGCTCCGCACCCTGGCGGGACACACGCAAGGGGTCAACGGAGTGGTGTTCACGCCGGACGGCAGCCAGGCGCTATCCGCCAGCCATGACAAGAGCGTCCGTCTGTGGGCCCTGCCGGGCTTCACGACCTTCGTTCCCGTCGGCGAGATTCGCCGCTTCACGGGCCACGGCCTGCACGTCGATCGCCTTATTTTCCTGCCCGACGGGCAGCGCATCGTGTCGTGCAGTCACGACAAAACGGCGCGCGTCTGGAACGTCAAGACCGGCAAGGAGATATCGCGTTTCTCCGGCCATACGGGGTCGCTGCACTTTGTGGCCTGCTCCGGCGACGGGCGGCTGGCCGTGACCAGCGGCGACGACAAGACGATTCGCCTGTGGGAGGTGGACACGGGCAAGGAGGTGCGCGTTCTCCAAGGGCACGAGCAGCGCGTCTGGTCGGCGGTGTTCACGCCGGATGGCCGCCGTATCTTCTCCGGCAGCGCGGACAAGACCGCCCGGCTGTGGGACGTGGAAACGGGCCAGGAACTCCTGTGCTTCGGCGGGCATACGCAGCCGATCAACAGCGTGGCCGTGACGCCCGATGGCCGCAAGGGCCTGACCGGCAGCTGGGACGGCACGATGCGCCTGTGGGATCTGGACACTGGTCGCCTCTTGCACACGTTCAACAAGCCGCAAAACCGCGTCTCGACGGTGGCCATTTCGCCGGACGGCCGGTTCTTCCTGTCGGGACACGAAGACAAGATGATGCGATTGTGGGACGCGGACACATATCAACTCGTGCATACGTTCGCGGGGCACACGCAGGGCCTGTGGTTCGTGACGTTTTCCCCCGACGGCATGCGTGCCCTGTCCGCGGGGCCAGACCGGACGATTCGACTCTGGGATCTGCGGGGCAAGCAGCAGCTGAACGTCTTTGAGGGGCACGAGGGAGGCGTGACCGCCGTGGTGTTCTCGCCGGACGGCCGCCTCGCCGCTTCGACGTGCGCTGACAAGACGGTGCGCCTCTGGGGCCTGCCCTGAATTATGTTTTACGCGGATTGAGTTGACACAAGCCCGGAGCGCCAGCGCCGGGACAGACAAGCCCGGAGCGCCAGCGCCGGGACCACACAAGCCCGGAGCGCCCGCGCCGGGACCGTAGCCCGCTACCGTCCCGGCGCTGGCGCTCCGGGCTTGTGTTAGGTTGCCTCACGTCGAGTGTCACGAATAACGACTTCAGGGCGTCTTGAAACTCTCCAACTCATAGATAGCAGTCTGCCCATCGGTGCGGACGAGTTGCTTGACCATGCCGACGCCTTCCGCGAACCAGTAGTTCACATCCGTCGTACGGCCGCCCTCCTCGACGATCTCGCCGCGCAGGGTCACCGCCTTGTAAGTGCCCGCAGGCACGGTCACCTCTTCCTCGCCCATGATGTAAATACCCTTACGGAGAGGGTTTTTATCTCTGGAGTCGGCCCGCCAGTGTTCGCCGGCCTTCGGCGGCAGTTTAAGGATGCGCAACGGCGAGGACAGTCGTCGGCCCTCAATGGCCACAAGGTAAACGCCCTCCGCCGTTGCAGAGACGTGTTCCGTGTGCGGCGCCTCTTCGCCGCGCACGTTGGTGATGAGAGCACAGGAATAGTCGCCGATCTTCTCGTGTTTGACCACTTTGCGGACCAGGTCGGGCGGCTTGGCGACGCCTTTCCGGGCTGGCCCCGTGTCCTTGTAGACCCAGCGGCAACCGACCTTGAGTGGATAGTAGGGCGAGTCGCGCACCACCATGACCTCGTCGCGCGAACAACCCGCGCCAAGCACCAGGGCAATCAGGGAGAGCGTTCGCAGACGCATGACACGATGCCCTTTCACTTCGCGGCCGTGAACTTTTCCAGCTCGAACACCTCGACGCGGTCACCGAGTTGCAACCGCTGTTTCACCAAGCCGACGCCCGGCGCGAACCAGTAGGTTAGCGTCATTTTCAACGTGCCGATGCGGAAGTCGGGGCTGCTGGAACGGACGGCTTTGAAGGCGCCGGCGGGAACCTTGACCTCTTCCTCCTGCGCGGTGAACGTGCCCTCGACGGGCAGGCTGCCGGCCGTGCATTTCACGATCCAGGTTTCGCCGGCCTTCACGGGGAGTTTGAGAAGGCACAACGGCGGCTCGATTTTCAGATCTTCGGCAAAGGAGCGATAGACGCCACCCGGCAGCGCCGCCACTTTTTCGAGGATCGTCTTGCCGTCGGCGGTCGTTTCGAGGACGGCGTAGGTGTCCGCACCGAGCGCTTCCTCGCGGACGACGCGAGTGACGAGCTTCTGCTTGCCGTGGCGGTATTCCCAGGTATTGCCGACCTTGAGGGGATACAAGGGCGCCGGCGGCGGGGGCGGCTTCTGGGCGGCCCGCGGTTCGGGCGTCAGTAGGAGCGCCAGGGCAAGGGTCGCTATCAGGGGGAGGGTTGAGGGTTTAGAGTAACCGGAAACCCCTCCCCCCAACCCCCTCCCCGCAACGGAGAGGGGGAGAAGAAGTGATGCTGGTTGGCTTGCTCCCCCTCTCCTCGCAGGGGAGGGGTTTGGGGGGAGGGGTTTTGTCCGGTTGCTCTTACCTTGCACAGCAGTGCCTCCGTCGTGCGGGCTATGAGCGACTCCTTGACGCTACCGCGCCGGCGGCGCGAAGGCAACGCTCCCGTTCGTCGCCTTTGCACTTGCCAATTTCCCAAAGACTTGCCATTATCCCAGCCGATCATGGGAACAGGGAGCGTTCCCTGCGCAGGCGGGTAATGGAGTCTACCCTTGGTTGTACCTGTCGCCGTCCGCTGGCTGCTGGGCGCAGTGATCGCCGTGCTCGTCACGGTGGTGCCGATTGTCTACTATCGCGCAGTCTACACGCACGCCAAGCGGCTGCGCACCGTGACGCCCGGCGTCCTCTACCGCAGCGGCTGCCTGACGCAACGCGGCTTCCTTGACGCCGTCGATCGCTTCGGCATCCGTACGATCATCAACCTCCAGGACGAATTCCCCGACCCGGAATTGCCGGAGCACTACTTCGGCGGCAGCTGGTGCCGCGAAAGCGAACTCTGCGAGCGTTTGCACGTACGCTACCTCTGGATGCCGCCCGACATCATCTCGCGCCGCAAGATCCCCGCCGAGCGGCCGCAGGCCATCGAGTGCTTCCTCGCAGTTATGGATGACCCGAAGAACCACCCCGTGCTGATCCACTGCAAGGCGGGCCTACACCGCACCGGCGTCATGGCGGCGGTCTATCGCATGGAGTACGAGAACTGGTCTCCGGCCGAGGCGCTGCAGGAGATGAAAGAGCACGGTTTCGGCGACTTCGCGTGTACCTCCGCGAATGACTACATCGTGCAGTACGTCCTCACTTACCGACGTGGTGAGCGTCGCCAAGCCCACGGGTCGCAACCTGTGGGCTTGAGCGCTGACCGCTGAGAGCTAAGCATGACCAAACTGCTCGACCGGATGCTGATTTACAACTACCTCAAGGCGTACCTCATCTGCCTTGTCAGCCTCCTGGGCCTGTACATCGTCGTCGATCTCTTCACCAACGTGGACGACTTTGCCCAGCAGCGCCACGGTTTGCTGCCAGTCCTGAGCGCCATCGCCAAGTATTACGGGGTGCAGATCACCGTTATTTTCGATCGGCTATGTGAGGTGATTGCGCTGCTCGCCGCCGTGTTCACGGTCGCCTGGACCCAGCGCAACAACGAGTTGATCCCGCTGCTGTCGGCAGGGGTCTCGACGCATCGGGTGGTACGGCCGGTGCTGCTCAGCGCTTGCCTGATGCTGGGCCTGAGTATCCTGAACCAGGAATTGCTGATCCCGCAGCTTGGCAGTGCGGTCATGCGTTCCCGCGACGACGTCGATGGCGAGCGCGACATGCTCGTCAACGGCTGTTTCGAGCCGAACAAGATCCTCATTACAGGGCACGTTGCCACGCGCAAGGATCTGACGATCCGCCAGGGCTTTTTCTGCAGCGTCCCGCCGGAGATCGGGCCGGGCAACGTGACGATGTTCCGGGCCAACGAAGCCCGCTACATTCCCCCCAATCCAAATAACAAACATCGCACCGGCGGTTGGTTGATGACAGGCACCAAGCCTGCAGAACTGCCCACGGGCTGGAACCGTCCCGATATCCTTGAATATATCGCCCCCGGGAAGTACTTCCTGTACACGACCGAGGTGGATTTCGACGTCGTCACCCGCGACCGCAAGTGGTTCTATCGGGCCTCGACCTGGCGCGTCTTCGAGGAGTTGAACCGGGCCGACAGTAGCCGGCTGGCGAGCATGGCGGTGCTGTTCCACGCACGGCTCACGCGGCCGATCCTTGGGTTTCTCCTGGTCTTCCTCGGGCTGGCGGTCATTCTGCGCGACCAGAATCGCAACGTCTTCATCAGCGCGGGGCTGTGCCTGCTGCTGTGCGCCGCGTTCTTCGCGGTCGGTTTCGGCTGCAAGCACCTGGGCGAAAAGGAACTCTTCTCCCCGGCCCTCGCCGCCTGGTTGCCGGTCCTCCTCTTCGGCTCGCTCTCGTTTGCGCTCTACGACGCGATTCATACCTGACGAGTCCCTGGTCATTAGAGGCAGTCACAACAAGGCGAGCGGCGCGGCGTGAGCCCGCCGGTGAAGCCTTCACCGGCGGGCTCACGCCGCGCCGCTCGCCAACCAAGCTATAGACTCTTAGTGATTAGTCGGCGGTCGCTGCTTGCAATGCTGGTCCTGTCGGCGCCGGTTTCTATGCTACCGACTGAGGACGAACGACTAAGGACTCATCACCAAGGACTAAGCGGGTATGTTTCGTATCAAACCCTGGTATCTCTCGTTGGCCCTCCTGTTGATCGCGCTGAGCGCCGCGGGCGCCCTGGTGCCGCCTGCGGGGGGCGATGCTGCCGACGGCCGCACGACGAAAGCCGACGCTGTCGTCGCATATCGTGGTGCGCGCATCCACACCGCAGCCGGCCCTGTCATTGCGCGCGGCGTCCTCATCGTCCACAAGGGCAAGATCGTCGCGGTCGGCTCAGAGGAGTCCATCCCGATCCCGGCCGGCGCCGTCGTTCACGACCTGACCGGCAAGACGATCATTCCCGGCCTGGTCGATACCCATTCACACGTCGGCATTTTCGGACGCGCCGGCGGACAGGCGAGCGCCGACGGCAACGAGATGACCGGCCCGGTGCAGCCCGGCCTGCGTGCCATCGACGCGATCAATCCCGACGACGCCGGCTTCAAGATGGCCCTCGCCGGCGGCGTCACCACCGCGAACATCATGCCCGGCAGCGGCAACGCCATCGGCGGCCAGACGGTGTACGTCAAGTTCCGCGGCAGCGTTCTGGAGGCGATGCGCCTGCTGACCGGACGTGTGCTGGGCGGCATCAAGTTCGCCAACGGCGAGAACCCGAAAGGGGCCTACGGCGGCAAGGGGCTGGCCCCTGTCACGCGGATGAAGATCGCCGCCCTCCAGCGCGAGGCGCTCGTTCGCGCTCGCAACTATCAACGCCAGTGGCAGAACTATCGCAAGGCGGCCAAGGAAGGCAAGAAGGCGACGCCTCCCGACATCGATCTGAGTCTGGAACCGCTCGTCGAGGTGCTGGAGCGCAAGCGGACCGTTCACTTCCATTGCCATCGCGCCGACGACATCCTGACTGCCGTGCGTCTGTCGCGCGAGTTCAACTTCGAGCTGGTGTTGCAGCACGCCACCGAGGGCTGGCGCATCGCCGATCTCCTCGCCGAGTTGGGCATCGCCGTCTCGCTGACGCTCGTAGACAGTCCTGGCGGCAAGCCGGAGGTGATGGGCCTGCTGGAAGAGAACGCCGCGATTCTGCACAAGGCCGGCGTCAAGGTCGCCATCAACACCGACGATTCGGTGACGGAGTCGCGGTTCTTCCTGCGGACCGGCGCCATCGCGGTGCGCGGCGGCATGCCCGAAGACGCCGCTCTCAAAGCGCTGACGCTGCATGGAGCGCAGATGCTCCACCTCGACGATCGCTGCGGTTCGCTTGAAAAGGGCAAGGACGCCGACTTCGTGGTGCTGTCCGGTTCTCCGTTCAGCGTCTACACCCAAGTGCTGCAGACCTACGTCGAAGGCGAGTTGCTGTTCGACCGCAGCCGTCATCAGGACTGGACCTATCAGGCCGGCGGTTTCGCGCTCGCCGATCGTGGCCGCCTACCGAAACAGTTTGGCGCCCTC